>JACMIS010000879.1 GCA_014381035.1 Armatimonadota bacterium | reverse complement strand
TTTCAAACGCCGATAAACAGCGTCCAGTGCCGCCATCTTCTCGGAAACGAACAGGACGCGTTTGCCGTCGGCGACGCACGCCGCGATCAGGTTCGCGATGGTCTGTGTCTTGCCGGTCCCTGGCGGTCCCTGAATCACCAGATTCGCCCCCGCCCGTGCCGCCGCGATAGCCGCCTCCTGACTGGGATCGGCGGAAAGCACATGGAATACCTTCGTGGGAATCTCGGTATCCAACTCGGGGACGATGGGGCGGGGCAGACGCGCGGTCGCGTCCAGATCCCCGGCGATGGCGGCGATGAGTGGGTGGGCGCGTGCTTCGTCGATCCGCACCGCTAACTCCTCGTACATGGTCAGGTTGAGATACGAAAACTTGCCTAGGAACGCGGCGTTCGTGTCCACCGTCGCGCCGAATTTTGACGGCAACTGTTCCCCCAGTGCCGCTAAGTAATCGCCCGGCTTGCCGTCGCCGAACTCCGGCAACATGACCTGAATATCGGGCTGTTTTAGTCGGTAGGCGAGCGTCGGGTTGAGCCGCGCTTCGTCGTCGCGTGGGGAAAGGAAGTAGCCCGCGTCCAGCGAAAGGCGTTCCATATCGACCGGCAATAGCAGGATCGGGCTGCGAACCGGGTCTGCGCGACCGGGTTCGCGCCACTCCAGGATTCCGGCGGCGATGAACAGGATGGGGACCCCCTGCTCCTCAATGCTCCGCCGCGACGCCTGGAACATTGATTTGAGTGCCCGGTAGCGATCCATCGGCAACGCGCGGTCGTTTGCCTTAAGTCCGGTGCGCAGAATGTCGGTGCCGGGCAGTTTCTCCGAAACCATCTTGATACGTCTGCTCCCGTCGCGCGGCATGTCCCACAGGAAATCGGGGCTGTCGGGCAGGGGGATGGCGGACCGGGGGAGCGACAGAAGCGGGTTGCGCCGGGACAGGTCCATCAATGCGTCGCACCAGGCGGCGATCTTGCGGGTCACGGGGTCAGGGGACGAACGCACATCCGACGGCATAAAAATCTCCTAAAAAAACGGAAAACTATCGAAATGAAAGCAAGCAAGATTCATGCCCCGTAAATCAATCAAAACACTGGGAGCACGCTAGTGGGGCGAGATCGCGTCTCGTTCCTCCGCAGATTTTTATTCTCCCGCGCCTGGTATGTTCCGGGGACGACAGATGCGTACCATTTCTACCAAGGCGACCGACTCTGAATAGAAGTCGCAAAGGGACCGCCAGAGAATCGGGTTGGGTAATGTCTCGGGGTGAGCGGCGACCAACATCCTAAGCGCATCCAATAAGGGAATCTGCTCCGCCTCTTTCAACGCGGCGACCGCGAAAGTCGCGGACCGACTCACCCCCGCCGCGCAGGCAATCAGTACGCGTTTATTCTTTTGGCGTTGGTCGGCGACGAACGATAGCCCTTCCCGCAGGACACTTGCCGCCAACGGCTCCCCATCCTCAACGGGAAGAAGGTAGGATACGATGCCTTTTTGTGGGCTTGCCCCGGCGAGTTGAAGCACGGCACTGATACCACTTTCCTCCAACGCCGCGAGATTTTGTGTGTCACGCAAACTACCGATGTACAACCAATCACGTATTTTATCCAAAGTTTGTTGTTCGTCCTGGCGGATTGTAGCACGAGACGGCAACAAGATAAAGTTGCTCAATGAGCCTGAATTTGATTTCCGAGGGCGATGACGACGCTTGTCCCAACTATAGCGTTTGTGGTACACTAACGCTATGAAGAACGGTTCTATCGCGGGATGTTTGTACGGGATGGCGATTGGCGACGCGCTCGCCGCGCCGGTCGAGTTTCTCCGAACGCCGGAGATCGAATCCTATTTCGCCCGCTACGGATTCGGCGGCGGGAGCAGGACCCTGACTGTCACCGACGATACACAGATGGCTCTCGCGGTCGGCGAGGCGTTGATGGCGGCTCCGCGACCGTACACGGCGGCGGGCGTGGAACCGTCGTTACGCCGGGCGTTCGTCGCCTGGATGAACTCGCCGGAGAACAACCGCGCGCCCGGCATGACGTGTATGTCGGCGTGTCGGCGACTGGGTGAGGGCTTGCCGTGGGAGCAAAGCACCGTCGTCAACTCCAAAGGGTGTGGCGCGAACATGCGGGTGCAATCGGTCGGTCTGCTTTTTGGCGAAACGGCGGAAACCCGCGCCGCACTCGCACAGTTCCAAGCCGCGATAACACATGGACACCCGACCGGACTTGCCGCGTCGGACTTGACCGCGTGGACGATTCACGACCTCGCGACGGGCGGCGACCCGGCGACACTCCCCGCGCGGCTGATCCAGTACGCCCGCTCGCAGCGGACCGAATATCACTCCGACTGGCTCGGCGACTTATATAAGCGCGCTTATGTTTCATCCGCGGGAGGATTTATCGA
>JACMIS010000878.1 GCA_014381035.1 Armatimonadota bacterium | reverse complement strand
CGCAGAAGTGCTTTCAAAGTATTCTCGAACGGCGCATTGGTGGATTTTAAAGTGACATATTGTTGCTTCAAGCTGGCGTCACTCATTATAGCAGGGTCAATCGAATAGTCCACCTTCGCCGTCCGAAATATCTGCTCCAGTCCAGCAAGGAATGCGACATTCTTCATGTCGAGAGTGACAGCCGGAGCGGTTACGGGCTTCACCAAAGGTTCGGCGGGCAGTGTCCCCGGCTTGACCAGATAAACGCCTCGTTCACTCGTGTAGGTGAACTTTGTAGACGAGGAGCGCAGGATCAATTTGAGGGCGTCCTCGAACGGAATCTCTTTCATGGTCAGCGTGACGCGCCCGACTACCGTCGGATCAATGGAAAAATCCACTTTCGCGGCGCGGAATACTTTTTCGAGTACATCGCGTAGCGGTGCATCGCGGGCGTCAACCGTGACGTTTGGTGCCGCTTGTGCCCATGCCATCTGTGGTGTGCTCGATATGACTGCGGTTCCGCCAAGCAGAGTCGCCGTCATTATGCTTGCTGTAGCGATGCTTCGAAAAGCCGAGGATTGTTTCATGCTGTTTTTCCTTTTCCACATAATGTAGTGCCGATGCATCGTTTAGAGTGGGAAAAGCGGGCGACCCTTCACGCAGGAAATCGGTTTGTTTGCGGTGAAAATACCAGACAACCCCAACAATAGAAGGAGCCGACCGACAATGAAGCATTCCTGGCTCGCCATCAACCGCGTCGCAATGGAAGCTGAGCGCGAACAGTGCCGCGCCGAAGGACGGGAAATGAACAACGTGGAGGTATGGTTCGACCAGGTACTTTCCACCGATCTTTCTCGCCGCGCCAACTGGATACCCGCACAAAACCTGTTAGACCAGACGATAGAACTACCCCTTTCGGATGAATTTCCCTTCGTGGAACCGAATAACTATCCGGGAATCGTGGACACGCGTCCCGCCGAAGCACCGGAACTACCCCCGCTCAATAAGGCAGATTTTGCCCGACTCCAGGATCAGGTCGGTGGCGCGTGGGCGGGGCGATGTGCCGGGTGCCTTCTCGGTCTGCCGTTCGAGGGCAAACTACGCTCGCAGACGTGGGGATTGCTCAAGGCAATCGAGCGGTTTCCGCTCGAAGGGTATATCAAGTGGGAAATGCTCAAGGAACGCACCGACCTGCACGAGTCCTACGAGATAAAGCCCAATGACCCCGACTGCGTCTGGGGGGACTGCACCAAAGGGGCGATGGTCGAGGACGACGAACTCAACTACACCGCGATGAACCTGTCCGCGTTCCGACGACACGGAATGGCGATCACTTCGGCGCAGATCGGCTCGTTCTGGCTGGAAAATATGCCGGTAATGCACATGAGTAGCGCGGAGTGCGTGGCATACCGCAATCTGTGCCTGATGCTGCCGCCCCCCGAGTCGGCGAAATATCGCAATCCGTTCCGCGAGTGGAACGGTGCCGCGATCCGTGGTGATTACTGGGGCTATGTCGCGGCAGGGAACCCGGAAAAGGCGGCGGAGTTCGCATGGCGGGATGCCTCGGTGTCGCACGTCCGCAACGGGATCTATGCGGCGATGTGGGTAGCGGCGATGACCGCGGCGGCGTTCGTGACGGATAATGTGGCGACTGTGATCCGTGCCGGTCTGGCGCAAATCCCGGAAGAAAGCCGTCTCGCACAGGCGATCAAAACCGTGCTGGAATGGCGGACCGACAACGTCGAATATGACGACGCTATCGGGCGGGTTCATGCGCAGTGGGACGAGCGGTACCCGCATTTCTCGCGCCACGCGATCCCGAACGCCCAGATTGTCGCGGTCGCGCTCCTATGGGGCGAGGGCGAGTTCGGTCCGTCGGTCTGCAAGGCGGTTCAGGGTTGCCTCGAAACCGACTCGAACGGCGCGACGGTCGGAAGCATCGTCGGTATTCTGCGCGGTCGCTCGGGAATCGGCGCGGAGTGGACCGAGCCGCTGCACGAAACATTACACACCGGGGTCGAGGGAATGGGAGCGGTGACGTTCCCGCAACTCGTGCAAGCCACGGTGCAGGGGATGGTGACGGTTCTGGGACGGGGGTAATATGGCGAAACCGATAGTTTTAGCGTACCGTTCGGACTGGAACGAAAACGATCTGCCCCCGGACCGGATTAACTACAAGCCGCTGACGCACATCGCGCACTCGTTCGCAGTCGCGGAGTCCGTTGGCTTGCGGTTTCCCGCTTTCGGACCCTCGCGTGCGCTTGTGGAGACGGCGCACCGAAGCGGCGTAAAGGTGCTACTCGCTGTCGGCGGCGCGGATAGCAACAAGGCACTTTCCGCGCTTTGCGCGACCGGGGCGGACACGCGAAAACTGGTCTCTGAGATAGCGGCGCATGTTAAAAAGGTCGGCTATGACGGGGCGGACATTGATTGGGAACACCCGGAGAATCCGACAGACACGAACCGTCTGTCGCGCTTCACCGCCGTGTTACGCGGCGCGTTGCCGCGTCCGAAATTGGTGACTATGGCAGTGCCATCGGTGGACTGGAACGGAAGGTGGTACGATGCCGCCGCGGTCCTACCGTACGTTGATTGGGCGGCGGTGATGTGCTACGACTTTTACGGACCGTGGGCGGAACGTGCCGGGCATCAATCCGCGTTGTTTGCGGCGAAAGCGACGGAACCGGCACTTTCTGCCAGTGCGGCGATGCGCTACTGGCGGGAGATGAAACAGTTTCCCGCCAGCAAACTCCTTCTGGGAGTCCCGTTGTATGTGCGCGGTTTTCGGACGAAGAACTGGGGCGATTCTGTACCGAACCCCGCGGACAAACAGTTCAATGTGTCCTATCGCTCCCTGAAAAGCGTCGGGAAAACCGAAAAGGACGTTGTCTGCGCGACATGGCTCACCGATAGTGGCACCGTGATCGCTTCGGGCGATAACCCCGAAAGTGCCCGCAAAAAAGGCGCGTGGGCGAAGCAGAACAAGCTTGCCGGTGTGTTCTTCTGGGAACTATCGCAGGACGGCGACGGAAAATCGATTCCCTCGGTGATACAAGCCGCACGTAAGGGGTTTGAAGGCGGCGCGACGACTCGCTAAAGGTTCGCCTTCGCCCGTGTCTTTTGCAAGCGGTCTAGATGCGGCTTCATCGCGGCGAACCACTTGTCCGCCATTTTCTGCTGACCCTGCGGATTGGGGTGAGCCCAGTCGAATGTATCGGGGCTTTCATCGTCGGGATTTTCGTGCCACCCTTCGAAATGGGACACGGTTCGCACAGGCGACTCCGTTGTGCCTATGGTTCGTGCCAACTCCTCGATAAGCGGGCGGATCGTGAGCGCGGCACCGCCGTTGAAGTTCAGGTGCCCGATCAGCACGACGACGCGCGGGTTCCTCGCACGAAGCAGAGCGATGATGTCACGCATCGGTTTGATAATGGCGGCATTGTGATCCTTTTCCCCCTGATCATTGGTGCCGAGATGAATCAAAACGATGTCGGGCGCGGCGGGATACGATTTCATCCACTGCGTGAGGTTGTCGCGTACCGCCGCCGTTTTCCACCCGTAATGCCCCTCATGATCCGGGTCGAACGCGACGCCGTCTTTCGGGGACCAGGTCGCGTCGGCGTTCAGTCCTTTGCGTAGCGACCCGATGAAGTCAATGTCATATTTGGCGTTTTTCAGCCGATAAAATAACGGATAGCGATACGTGTACTCGGCGCGGTCGGCACGTCCTCCTTGCGTTATCGAATCCCCAATCGGCAAAACACGAATCGGTTGCGTTGCACGCTTCGTATCTGGTTTCGGTTGTTGAACGGCGTTCGCGATGGGAGCGAGCGATAGCGCAACGGCAAAAGATAGCAGGATGGTCTTCATGGTTGTTTTCCTGTAGCGCGGCACAGGCAGTTCTACGGACTCATCCATTTTATCGGACGCGGAAGCCATCCCGCAGAACGCTTCCGCGTCCGAACCGTTCTATTCGATAGGAGTGCCCGCGCCGGGCCAACCGGCTTTATCCCACGACAGAGGGCGAACCTGGAGCGTCGGAACCCCTTTCGCCTCGCCGTCATAGAAGTGATTCACCAACAGGTCGCGCCCTTTCTCTTGAAGAATCGCGCAGTGACCGGGACCGATGTAGCGCCCTTTCGTCGCCAATACCGGCGTCCCGCCACCGTCCAGCATCGCCTTTCCGTCGCGGTCCACGAACGGTCCTTCGATCTTTTTCGCCCGCCCGACCCGGATATTATAGGTGCTGTCCACCCCCCGACAACAGGTGTCGAACGACACGAAAAGGTAATAATACCCTCCGCGACGGACCATGAACGGGGCTTCCTGCGCATCGGGCGAAGGGCGTTGCGACAAGGAGACGATAGGGGCACCCGGCGCGGGTTTCCCTGTCTTCGAGTCAATACGGACCAGTTTGATGCCGCTCCAGAACGAGCCGAATGATAATGCGTCCTGATCGCGGGAAAGGCTGATCACATTGGAATCAATCGCGTTGTAGTCGTTGTTGGGAAACGACTCGACGACTTTCCCTTCCTGTTTCCACTCATAGTCCGGGCTGGCAGGGTCCAGAGTTTTGTTTGTCGCCAACCCGATCAATGAGCGGTTTTTCCCGAACGTGGAAACCGAATAGTACAGATAATAACGCCCGTGACGGTAGGCGATGTCGGGTGCCCACAGGTTCGAACTGCCCGGAATCTCTTTCTTCGCCCATTCCGGAACATCCTCGCTGAAAGCTTTCCCCAAAAACTCCCAATGAATGAGGTCTTTGGAGCGACGCATCAAAATGCCGGGTCCGGTCGAGAAGACGTAATAAGAGTCGCCCTGACGGATGATACACGGGTCATGGACATGGCGAATCGCATTCTCTTTTTTCTGCTCCCCCTCGGATGCCGAGAGTGAACCGATGAAAATCGAGACTAAAAAAGCACCGAGCAAGAGTCTGGCAATGGAACTGGTTTGTTTCTGCGTGGACATAATGAATCGTCATCAATTCTATTAATTTTTTGAGCAACAGAGCAGTCTGTGCAAGGATCAGGGTTACACCACTTTGGTAACCTGTCTCGTGGCATTACAAGGACGTTACCACTACAAAATACTGGTACCAATTGGTTATGTCAATCATGTCGTGGAATTTTCCGTCCTCGCTTTTCATCAAAGTGCTTGTTCTTTGACGGGATCAGAAATAGGTACTATACTGGTTTAAATTGGTTGGAAAATCAAAAAACATCGCAGGATTTATAGACAATGAACCTGGTCTCGTCACGGTTGTCCAGCGCGGAAGCGGCTTTGACACCGCACCGTCGGGTCGCTCTGGAGACATTACGACAGTTAGCACGTGAGATGACGGGAAGGAAATTGCCCGGCGAGCGTGAGTTGGCTCTGCGCCTCGGGGTAAGTCGCCAGCAAGTGCGTGTATTGCTCGATATTCTGGAGTCTGAAGAGGTGGTTCACCGGCGACAGGGTAGCGGTACCTACGCGGCGGAGGTCAAAAACGCCGACATTCAACACGTGGCACTGGTGTTGGACGCACGCCTTAAGTTGGGCAACGACCCCTTTTTCTCGCTGATCATGGAGCGGTTGCAACTCGGCCTTCAAGCGGGCGGCACGCATTGTGTGGTCGAGCGAACCGACGGGACGATGCGCCCGCGGTTCCTGAGCGATGGGATCATTACGCTGGGTACGGCGGGCTTGGAGTCTCTCGCACATCTGCGCCCGGAGGATCCGCCCGCCGTCAGTCTGCTCGCGGAGGAACAGTACCCGCATTCGTTCCGCGGCGTGGTATCACTCCTTTTGGCGGAAGATCAAGGTGCCGGGTATGCGGCGGCAGTACGCGCTATCGAGGAAGGCGCGAAGCATCTCCTTTTTGTCGGACGGCACCACCTGCCCGCGTCGCGGGCGCGATGGGAAGGGGTACGCGCGGCGGTAGAATTGAGTGAGAACGGCTCGATTATCGCCGAAATGCAGGATTCCGCGATGAATTACGGTGCGGGGCTTGCTGTCGCACGAGTGATCGCTGAACGGTTCGCTACTGTTGCCGACGGTTCGGTGGTGCTGATCGCTGCCAATGATTGGCTGGCAGTCGGTCTGCGTGCCGGTTTGAGTGCCGCCGCTTCTCCGTTGAATCTGAAAACGATCTATAGTTTCGATGGGTTGACGATGGCAAGCGACCCCGCTCTGAATATCCGCTCGCTACGAATCCCGCTCGCTACGTTTGCCGAGGACGCCCTGATGGAACTGAAACGGTTACGACGCGGGGGCAAAGGACGCGTGATCCGCTACGCGCTGGAATGGGCAGACGGTGCCAGCCTCCCTGCCCTGATGCCTCCCGCTTTTCGCTGATGCTTCTTTCTTTTTCGTCCGTCGCGGACGGGGGGCCCCCGCGGGGGCCCGGGGGCGGCGGGGGGGGGGGGGCGCGCCGG
>JACMIS010000877.1 GCA_014381035.1 Armatimonadota bacterium | reverse complement strand
TCGCGTTCTGCTATTTGCGATCCGGGTCTATCTGCGTCCCGCTAACGAACTTTCCCCGTCCGAGCGACACGCCCTACGCGAAACGCTCTTGTCGATGTCTGAGGAAAGCCGCGCCTATAAAGGTTTGCCGCCAGAAACGTTCGCGGATGTGGTGCGATTCCTTGCTCCTGAAGAGGTTTAGCGTAATATCGCGCTCGCGGCGACCGCTCCACTGACCATCGACGCTGCCAGGTTCTTGCGGAGTGGCTGGACAGCCTTTGACTGCGGAATCGGAAATTGTTCTCCGCTACATGCCTTTGCGAGTAGTTCCGCGATGGAACGACCCGCTACCGGATAGGTTGCCACGCCGACCTGCACCAGAAATGTCTCGCCCTCTGCCGCGCCGAATGCAAGCAACAGGTTTTCCAGCTTGACTGCCGTCTCCTGTGCCTGCTCCTCGTTGCGCTGTGGCAAGAACAGAAGGAAATCATTGGGGCAGTCCTCGGCACGTCCGGCAATATCCACCTTGCGGATTGCGTTCCGCAAAACATCGCCGATTTTGTAGAGGAGCGTTTCGCGGCGCAATCCGCGCTCCGGTAAACCCTTCACCTGGATGTGAATCAGCGCGCACGCCCGGTTTTCGCGTGCGGAGCGTGCCAATGCTTCACCGAATCGGGAGAGGGTGTGCGCTGGCGCAAGCAGACCTGTCGAGGAACAGGTCAGTGCCGAAGACGCGCCCCCCGGGCGACCACGATCACGAACATCCGCCTCGCCCATGATACGTTTGAGTTTCCCGGTGGCGTTCTTCAAAATATGGGACACATAGTTGCAGGAAATGCCGAACTGCTTGGCGATCTCGGTCTGGGAGTGATCCTGGTAGAAGAACTCGAAAAGAACATTCTGTTCCAGTTCCTTCAGTTTCAAAACCGCGTTTTCCAGAACGATCCGGTCTTCGATCGGCAGGCGGAGGGTGACGTGTTTGTCAGAGCGGATTTTTTCGGGGTCTACGAGACCGACGGTGGAATCGTTATCCTCACTGGATGATCCGAATGCCGACACTTGAAAGGTTTGCCGGGTGGACAGGATTTCATCCACGGCTTCTTCGGTCAGGTTTAACACACGGGCGATCTCGATACTTTGTGGTGCACGTCCGAGTTCCACCGTCAATGCATCCGTGGTACGCGCGACTTTGACCGATATTTCATGGAGCCATGCCGGTTCTTTAATGATCTTCCCCCGGTCGCGCAGAAAGTGTCGGATCGCGCCGACAACGAAGTGAGTGGCGTACGTGCTGAATTTGATTTTTCGAGCGGGCTCTTTTTGTGCGGTGCGCTCCGGGTCGTAGTTATCCAGAGCGGAAAGTAGACCCAAGAAACCTTCCTGTACTAAATCCTCGAACGGTTCGCCGGAGCCGACAAACCGACGAGCGACCGATTCGACGAGGGGAGTGTGCAGGTGAGCGATTTTCGCCTTGAGTTCGGATAAGGTAGGAGACGCGGTAGGGGCAACTTTGCCACTGCGTCTAAGGACATATTCACGAATGTAAGCCGCGACTTGCGAGTCATCGCGCCCTACATTCAGATCACCGGACTTTTCAACTATGCTTCCCTGCTTTGTAATGGTACCGATCATCTAAAACACCGCTCACTTTCTCTGCCGCCACAGTTTTCAAAATCTTCTTGATAACTTGTGTTAGCATTTTCCTTGCCAGACGCACACAAGAATTGTCGGAAAGAAAAAATAAATCTACATGGGCAATTTCCGTCGTGGCATAAAACCTGCAAAATTACCGGGTTGTGGATCGGATCACCGTGCTTTACGACACCATCCGTGAGATGTGCGTGGCTTTACCGCCCGTGTCCCTGAAGAGGAGTCGCCGATCTACCGAAAATCTATTGACGCCGGGATAGGGTATGACCGTTGTCCGCGTCCGTCATCTTGTTTCGTTTGTGCAACTGTTTTAGGAGAATTTTTTGCGATGGATTCATCGTCCCTGCTTCCTGATAATGATCTTGCTCTTTTGCCGACCACGGGTGTGACACGCCCGCGTGTTCCCAATTTAGCGGGTCCAACTACCGCCTCTACGCCTGCTGCCGTGTCGTCGGATGACGCCCAGTTGCTGCGTGGGCTTCTTGAGGATGGACCGCTCCCGATGCCATCCGGGAACGGCTCCGGGATGCGTTCGAGTCTCGGGGTCGGTTTCGGTCTCGATGAGATGGAAGAGGTGCGTTCTTTACCACTTTCGGAAACCCACATTGACGACATCCTGCGCATCAGTCAGCAGTTGAAAGCGTCGGACGTGCACATCACGGTCGAGCTGCCTCCGATGTTTCGGATTGACGGTAAACTGACACCTTCGAAATGGGAACCGGTGACGCCTCGCGAAGCGCAACGGATCGTATACGACATCCTTTCCTCGGAGCAGATCGAGCGGTTCGAGCGCACCAAGGAATTGGACTTTTCCTACGGTGTCGCCAATATCGGACGCTTCCGTTTCAACGTGTACCGGCAAAAAGGATGCGTCGGCTTCGCGATGCGGGCGATTCCCGCGATCATCCCGTCGATTGACCAACTGCGCCTGCCTTCCATTTTGAAGG
>JACMIS010000116.1 GCA_014381035.1 Armatimonadota bacterium | reverse complement strand
GGTGCCACCGATTCCACGCGTATGGTTTTCCAACCCGAAAACGCGGACGGGACCGGGGCACCGCGCTGCTCCAGATATTTCCCACCGGCATCATAAAATCGTATATAAAAATTATCCGCGGTTTCGCTCCCGGTATTGCGTCGTGTGAGCCGGGTCCCCGGTGGCGTTACATCGCGCAGTGCCGCAGAAACCGTTGTCTGGCCGCCGGGACGGACCGCGAAGCGGGGCGAGGAAACCCCGGTCCAGTTCTGGTTTTCGGTTTGGATGCGGATGGCGTTGGTGCCGGAGCGCATTCCCTGTCGCGGCGCGAGTTGGACCGACGCGCCCCAGCGCGGCGACGCTTCCCAATCGCGCACGGTGCGTCGTGCGGCGGGGTGGGTGAACGGGATACCCGTCGTGACGAGCGACCCGCGTTCCTGGTGAAATTTTCGTAAGTTGGCGAACGCATCCACCGGGTAGGTGTTGCCGTAGGGCAGGACGACCGCTGCATACCGTTTGGCGTTCAGTCGGTCCGGTCGGGCGAGTGCGTCGGCGTCGAGGAGTTCGGCATCCAGTCCGGCTGCCCGGAGATTCCGGGCGATCTGATGCGGGCTGACCAGACTGCTGACTCCATAGTTTGGGAAGCCTGATTGCGAAAAGACCGCCACACGAACCGGCGATTTCGTAGCAGTTTGGGCGTGTGACGCGGGCAGCATCCCCGGAAGAGTTACCAGTAGCCCGGTGCCCACAACGAAGTGAGTAAAATACATTGTATATAGGTTTTTCGAGAATAATCCCGCTTGACGGGACACGTCAAGCGGGATTATGGGGACTCTGTCAGCAGGTTTCACAGACCAGCGACTCGGGTATTAGTCGTCCGCAGGAGTGAACTGTCGAATATAACCGTTCGGGTCTGGGTTACCATTCGCGAGTTTCGTGCGCTCATCCGGCGACAGCAAGGTCAGCAACGCGATGTTTTTCGCGTGACCGTCGCAGTAGATAACGTTTGACCGTCCTTGGTGGCGATCAACGATAGTGCCTTCCCTTTTGTCGTTACTTCCGACACCGTGCCACCCAAGGTATTTGGCACCATTGGCGGTTTCAACTTGCACTGGATCATTATTGGTGTTCGGCCAGGAGACCTGGAAAGCACCATTGCCATCCACCACCCAGATAGTGGTAGCTGGGGCGCTGAGGACCGCCATAGTCGCTCCTTCGTTGGCAACGCCTCGTTTGTCTACCGGAAGTCCACCTTCCCAGTAAGCCGAGTTGATCGCGTAGCTACCATACCAGCTGTCGCCGGGTGTTCCCGCCGCTACGCCCGTGCCGAGGCGGACGGAAGGAATGTAAATACCTCTGGCTCTGTCATTCGCATTGCCGGGGGACGCGAGTCCGAGTGGGTTATCGGGACAGGAGAATAACTGTGTGTTTTTCACGAATGGCTCGACAGCGTCCATCCACTTATATTTCACGTTGGGATCACTGAGTGGAAGGTTATTCGACGCCTCATGACCATTGTTGCCGTACCAACCACGGATCATGACCTCGTCATAATCTTGCGAATAAGCAAGAAGTGCGAGACCGATCTGTTTGGTATTGGAAAGGCAAGCGGCGGAACGCGCCTTCGCACGCGCCTGAGCGAACACAGGGAAAAGTATCGCGGCGAGGATAGCGATAATAGCGATAACAACAAGCAGTTCAATCAGTGTGAAAGCAGAACGTCCGAGTTTAGTATACGATTGTGTTTGGGTATTAGTCATTTCAACGACTCCTTCTTTGGTGTGGTGCGGTTCATAGCGCCATGTCAGTATTATGCGTCAGTTTGGTGCGGTTGTCAAGGGGCAATTTAGCAGATGGTTTGAACCAAAACACAGAGGACTTGGCTCTAATGTAAAAATATGTCGAAGAGAAATCCTGGCGCAAGATAATATTTGGCTCGTTTTGGTCCGGTGTGGACATCGGACTAGCCCGGCGCGGACTTCGTTAAGGGCACTTCGTTTCGGCTACTTCGTTTCGGCTACTTCGTCTCCGCTACTTCGTTTTTGTCGTCACTACTGCCGCGTATGATGAGGCGGGCGGGTAATTCGATATGGCGCGGCACTGTGCTGGGTGAGGCTGGCTCCAAGTAACGTGCGAGGAAAGTTTCCGCGGCGGCGCTACCAATCTGCTCGAAGGGCTGGGCAACCGTAGTCAAGCCTACATCGTTCGGCAACACCGCGCAGTTATCGTCGAAGCCGCACAGGGCGATATCCTCGGGAACTCGCAAGCCGAGGGCAAGTAAGCGGCGGCAGACGTTCATTGCCGTGTGGTCGTTAACGCACACTATCGCAGTCGGGCGTTGCCCACGGGGCAGGCGGAACAGGCTTTCGAACACGGGCCATTCATGGATGCCCCAGTTGCTGAGTGCGGTCAAAATGTTCTCGTAGAGCGGTCCGCCCGGCGCGTCCGCCATCGCCTGCCGGTATCCCTCCACCCGGTCCTGCACGGTGTTGATGGGCTCCGCCGTGCTGACGAACAAGATACGCCGGTGTCCGAGCGACAGCATGTGTTTCGTCGCCTCATACTGCGCCCCGTGGTTATCAATTCCCACGTAGTCCGCCTGGACGCTCGGGATCATCCGGTCTATCAGCACGACCGGCATGCGCCGGGCGACCTCCTGAATCAGTTCCCGGTTGCGGCGATAGGCGTACGCATAAAAGACGATACCGGCGAACCCGTGTTCCAGCACGTAGCGCAAATAGTTCGCCTCACGCTCTATATTCTCCGCTTCCGACGAAAAGCGCAGGTCCTGTTTCCCCCGCCCGATATTTTCCTTTTCCGAAAGCACGGGACCCCCCAGGTCCAGAAAGACGCCGTGAAAACCATCCTGCGCTAGGCGGCGGTTCATCCCCCAGAATATGCGTTGTTGCGCGGTCACACCTTGTTCCTCAGGGTCACCGTGCCACATCACTAGTGCGACGAGGCGCGATCCCGCTGTGTCTCCCGCGAGTACGGGGGAGGGAGGGTACAGCGGCTCTTCGATAGAATGAGTGTCCGCTTCGACAGGCAGGTAAAAGGGTTTGCCGGAAAGTGTCGCGACAACCGGGCGGAAGCGGGGGCGGCATACCACCAACCCTTCCTCGGCGATGATGTCAATGGCACGTCGGACGGCGCGACGTGCCACCCCGAAATCCTGTGCGAGTTCGCGCTCGGTTGGGAGCCAGGTTCCTGCCTGGTATTTTCCCGACAGAATCGCCTGTCGGATTCCGGTGAGTAGGTCTGCCGTGGTCGATCCATGACGACCAATCGTGGGTGAGAAAGTCATCTGCTGTAGTGCCATACTGGTTCATTGTACCTCACGTACTTCTGGCTTAAAGCCGAGACCGAAGTACGCGGGACGCTTGACACCGGCGCCGTGCCGGTGGAGGGATATTATTATGAGTACGTTACGACGAATCTGGCATGACTCGTAGCCGCTTTGAAGCGGGTTTCTTAAAGTCTCCAAGAGAGAGGAAATCATTTCGATTCACGGAAATATCAAACGAGTCCGGGCACTATTCACCGCCGAATAGCACCCGATCCCGCGCCGATTGTCACCTAAACCGAATAGTGCAACTTTCCAAACCTGTCGGATTTCTACACTTAACGCGTCAGAGACGAACCGGGATTCGCGGGCGCGACTGTACCGCCCCCGGCGGCGCCGGCGGCGGGTTTGGCTTCGGGGGTACTAAGACCGGCTGGTCTCTCCGTGATGGTAGCCGAATCTTCCTTCGGTATGGTATTACATCCCACGCTCCCGAGGATGCTTCCCGCGAGCAATATCATTCCGGCGATCAAAAAAACGGTCTTCGTTTGAGGAGACGAACTCATCATCTTCATGGCAATTGGCTTTCTGTAAATCAAGACGAACTGTGTGCTGACTTACGCATGATTGGGATACGGCAACCTTTCAGGAAACCAAAAGGTGCCAAACATAGTCTGTTAGAAACTTTCCATCCACATTCTACCCCATCGTGTACCAAAATGGTGTATAAATTTGGTGCGAAATTCAGTTGTCGCTTAGAGGGTTTTGTTTGAGTTTGCGGTATGAACTGCGAAACTCACCCCTGTCGACGTCGGGGGATGACGAGTGGGTATGCGTCACTCCCTATTAAATCTTGACGCGAGACGGTACGCGGCAACGCGATTACGACCTGCGCAGCGTCTTCAACGCTTTGCGGTAGATGGTGCCGCCGGGATGTTATGGCGAACACACTACAAGGTGATTATTGTGTCAGGGCGTCCGCGAGGTAACCCGCCACGACGACCGCTTCCTCCATCGGTTTGCCGCCCGCAGTTTGTATGGTGCTCACACCCAGAGAGCGAAAGAGCTGGCGTGTTTCGTAGAGACGCCGGAGCGGGGCAAGTTTGAGCGCGAGGTCGAACGCTTCCTCCCGCTCGGAACGCACCCCCCACGGGAGCACGTTCAGATAAGCGAGTCGCACTTGTGCTTCCAGGCTGGGTGCAGCCGGAGTCGGCTCAAGTCGGCGTGCGTTTTCCAGCAGGTTGGCGAGAGAGAAAAAGGGGCACCCGACGCTCGCCTCCTCCCAGTCGTAGATCAGCACTTTAATTCCCGACGCATCGCCCTCATCCAGCACCACGGCGTTGTTGGTATGCAGATCAAGATGATCTATAGAATCACGCCAGGCATCGCTTTCACGATACCGCATCAATTCTCCAACCCAGGCTACCACCCGCGCACGATATTCCTCCATAGTGCGTTCATCAGCCAGCCTCTCCTGAACGGATTCGTCCATACCGTGCTCGCCGACCAGCCGTTGCCGGTGTTCGCGCCAGAAAGGCGCATACGTCTCGCGAACGTCACGAAGCACCGTGTCTAACTGTGCGGGCAACTCTGCCACGAACGCTCGCGGAATATCCCGCTTATCCCGCTCGGGTAGTGCGGCAAACGCGACCTGAACGCGTCCCATGACTTTCGCCATTTCAACGATGGGCTCGACGTTCCTGAAGGACCGCACAGCCCGACCCGAAAAGGGGGCGAACATCAGCCATGTCTGTGGTTTCGCCATCGGTACCCCGTCCATTTCGCGCGGCATGGCATCTGATCTACTGGCGAGCAGGCGCGGTACGCTACCCGGTGCACATAATGCCAGTGCGTGGTAGATAGCGGGCGAAGACGCAGATAGAGGAGTTAGACCAACTTTACATACGACCGAGGCGGTACCGACAACATCCTCTGAATCGTCAGCCTGGGCGGCGGGGAGCAACGCGAAACGCGCCGTTACCCCCCAATCGTTGACGCGGTAAACCGTTGTCGGTCCGACGACTGAGTGGACATCGGTAGGCGGAAAGGTAGAGGCAACCCAGTCGCGAATCGCGGCGGATGGGACGCGCTCCTCGGGCCAGATGAACCCAGTTTCCATGTACCTGCCGTAGACTATTTCCGGAGCCGCGCCGGGAGGCGGTCCTGGCGGATCACGTCGTCGAGGGTTTCGCGCTCCACAACCACGTCTGCGGTTCCGTTGCGCACGAAAACCACGGCGGGGCGGGTGAACCGGTTGTAGTTCGATGCCATCGCCTGATTGTACGCGCCCGTGGTTTGTACGGCTAACAGATCGCCCGCGTCGGTGTCGCCGAGTGGCAGATCCCAGATCAGAATGTCGGTCTCGCAGTGCTTCCCAGCGATAGTCACCGTTTTGTCTTTGGGTTGACCGGCGCGGTTCGCGACCATCGCGGAGTACACGGCGTCGTACAGTTGCGGGCGCGGGTTGTCGCTCATACCACCGTCCACGGAAACGTAGAACCGCTCGCCCGGTGCGTCGGGGAGCAAGACGCGCTTGGTGTGCCCGATGGTGTACAGGGTGGTTCCTGCTTCCGCGACCAGCGTCCGCCCCGGCTCCTGCCATAATCGCGGCAGAGGCAGGTCGTGCTTTTTGAGTTCGGACAGCAACTTACCGACAATCAGTTTCGCGAATTCTTCATACGACGGCGGTTCCTGATTTTCCAGGTAGCGCACGCCGAGACCGCCGCCGATGTCGAGGTCCGCGACGGTGAAGTCAGTCGTATTTTTGATCTCGGCCAGAAACGCGCACATGACTTCAATCGCCTGTTCGTGCGTATGCGGGTCCAGGAGTTGTGAACCGATGTGGCAATGGATTCCGGTCAGTTCGACGCCGGGCAGGTCGCGCAACGCTTCCGCGACGGCGGCGAGTGCGGAGCCTTCGCTAATATTGATGCCGAACTTGGTGTCTTCCTGCCCGGTGCGGATCCGGCGGTGTGTTTTGGGGTCGATGCCCGGCGTGACACGGATCAGGATCGGTTGCCGCTTGCCCCGTGCGACCGCCATCGCCGAAAGACGGCGCAGTTCGAAGAAGTTATCCACGACGAACCGACCGATACCGGCGTCCAGTCCCATGGCAAGTTCGGCGTCCGATTTGTTGTTGCCGTGCATCAGGATGCGCTCGGCGGGGAACCCGGCGGTCAGCGCGGTGTGCAGTTCCCCGGCGGACGCGACATCCAGCCCCAAACCTTCTTCGTCAATCAATCGCGCCATCGCCTGAATCAGGAACGCTTTCCCGGCATAGGTGATCTTGCTCTCGCCGGGGTACGCTTCGGCGAATGCAGTCACATAGCGGCGGCAATTATTGCGCACTGCTTGCTCATCCATTACGTAGAGCGGGGTGCCGAACTGTTCTGCCAGTTCCACAGTGTCGCACCCGCCGATTTCCAGATGCCCGCGATTGTTGATGTGTTGTGTTCCAAGTAACATAATGGGTAAAACCTATCTAAAAGACAGCAAAACGCGGCAATCCCAAATAGCGGGTTGCCGCGAATAGTGTCGTATATTGTAACCGGGACGCGGCAGGCGTGTCAAACAAATAACAATGGATATTCTTCACGGTACCGCACTTTTATGGCGCAACCCGCGCCTCTGGGGACTCTGCATCGGACCACTCTTCGCCGCCATATTTCTATATATCGCGCTGGGAATCGGCGGCGGGATGCTGCTGGTCCCTTATTTGCAACAATGGGCGGGCAGGATCGGACCGGAGTGGCTCGGGACGGCGGGGTTCGTCGT
>JACMIS010000876.1 GCA_014381035.1 Armatimonadota bacterium | reverse complement strand
GTCTGCAACAAACTGTAATCGTAAAGGGGACCCGATGGAATACATTGTGATCGGCGTACTTGCGCTCGCTTTGCTCGCATACTTGATGTATGCCCTGCTCCAACCGGAGCGTTTCTAGGAAAAATATATGACACCAAACGGAATTTTGCAGATACTGCTGTTCTTCGGTATTCTGCTACTCACGGTGAAACCGCTCGGAACCTACATGGCTCTCGTTTTCACTGGGGAACGGACGCTCCTGACGCCCGTGCTCGGTCCCGTCGAGCGGGGACTATACAAACTATTCGGGGTGCGTGAAAACGACAGCCAGCGGTGGACGACCTACGCCTTCTCGCTCCTGGCTTTCAGCATCGTCGGCATGCTGATGACCTATATCCTGCTCCGCCTGCAGGGTTCGCTCCCGCTCAACCCGCAGGGATTCGGACCGAAACAGATGCCCGCGGATCTTGCGTTCAACACGGCAGCGTCCTTCACCTCTAACACCAACTGGCAGTCCTACGCGCCGGACTACACGCTCTCCTATTTCTCGAACATGGTGGCACTTGCCACGCACAACTGGATGAGCGCGGCGGCGGGTATCGCAGTCGCCATCGCCCTGGTGCGCGGTTTCGTGGCGCGGAACGCACCGCAGGAGTTGGGGGCGACGGATACGCGCCCCAATGGCATCGGTAACTTCTACGTGGACGCTACCCGCGCCACATTGTATGTGCTTTTGCCGATCTGTCTTGTCTACGCGCTTTTCCTGGTTGCGCAGGGTGTCCCGCAGAATTTTCTGCCGTACACGGAAGTAGCCACTATCGAGGGTGCGACGCAGAAAATCGCGCAGGGACCGGTCGCGTCGCAGGAAGCGAT
Organism: Armatimonadota bacterium; assembly: GCA_014381035.1. The sequence continues at coordinate 4,139 of JACMIS010000876.1, read as the reverse complement.
CAAGATGCTCGGCACGAACGGCGGTGGGTTTTTCAACGCGAACTCCGCGCACCCGTTCGAGAACCCGAACGCTCTGGTCAACTTCATTCAGATGCTGTCCATCTTCCTGATCCCGGCGGGTCTGACCTATACGTTCGGAAAGATGGTCGGTAATGTGAAACAGGGTTGGGCACTCTTCGCCGCGATGAGCGCGATGTTCCTGACCGGCGTTTTCGTCTGCTACGGCTTCGAGCAAGCGGGTAACCCCCAGTTGCATGCCATGAACGTTGGTTCCGGAAATTTCGACCGTGGGAACTACGAGGGCAAGGAGACCCGATTCGGCATCGCCGCATCGACGATCTTCGCTACAGTCACCACAGCGGCATCGTGCGGTGCTGTGAACGCCATGCACGATTCGTTTACGCCTATCGGGGGTCTGGTCCCGCTATTCAACATCATGGCGGGCGAGGTCATCTTCGGCGGCGTCGGTGCGGGATTATACGGCATGTTGATGTTCGCCATCCTCGCGGTTTTCATCGCGGGCTTGATGGTCGGGCGGACCCCGGAGTATCTCGGTAAGAAGATCGAGCAGTTCGAGGTCAAAATGGCGATGCTCGCGGTGTTGGTACTCGCGGCATCCGTGCTCGGGTTCACCGCGATTGGCGCGAACCTGGAGCTACCCAAAGAACCGACCACGACCTTCGCCGCACAACTCAACCAGTTCCCCGGCACCGCATACGGTTCGTCGTCGGACACGTATTATGGGGCGACGTACAACAACGTGAACAATTCAGGTCCGCACGGATTTTCCGAAATGCTCTACGCTTATACGTCGGCGACCGGCAACAACGGTTCGGCGTTCGCGGGGATCACGGCGAATACGCCTTTCTGGAACATCACACTGGGGCTGGCGATGCTGATCGGGCGGTTCCTGATGATCATCCCGCTCCTTGCTATCGCGGGGAGTCTGGCGAATAAGAAGTTCTCGCCGACCTCGGCGGGTACGTTCCCGACCGACGGCGGAACGTTCGTGATTCTGCTCGTCGGTGTGGTGATCATCGTCGGTGCACTGACCTACCTGCCCGCACTCGCGCTCGGTCCTATCGTGGAGCACTTCCTGATGCACGGAGGCAAGACGTTCTAACGGTATAATTAAACTATGCCTTACAGCGATTTTGTTTTGCCCGACGTTGTCGAGCGATTTGGATTGACGGTAGTCGAGGAGCAGGGGACTTTTGCCCAAATTCCCCCGCTCCCGGCAATCAGCGACCTATTGCAAACACTTCTCGCGGAACAGATACCGTTGGCACAGGCAATAAACACCGAAAAGGCGCGTTCCGAATTTATTGTCGCGAACGTACTCGCGGAAATACGAAGGCAAATGCCGGGACAGATCAGCCTGTTCAGTGGCGTCGAATTGTCCGTGTCGCGACTGGATGGACTAAGCGGTTATTGCGACTTTTTAATCAGTCTGACGCCGCAACAAATGTTCGTCCGCGCCCCCATCGTCGCGTTGGTGGAGGCGAAAAACGCGGATATGCCCGCCGCATGGGGTCAGTGTCTCGCCGAAATGCTAGCCGCGCAACGATTCAATGCGGAACATGAGAACGTGATCCCCAAAATATACGGCGCGGTCACGACCGGAACGGGCTGGATGTTCGGCGTACTGGAAGGCACGACGGCGACGATTGACTACAAAAACTATTCGATTGACGAACCCGAAAGAATCTGCGGTATAATAGTAGCGATGGCTCGCCAGACGGCGTAGCGACAATTTTATAACAACCAATACGGTTGCCACGATGAGGAGCGGTTGCGAAACACCGCTTTGCAAAACGGAGACCGGAATCGGATGAGGAACGCAGACGCGCAAGCGTCTACACTCTTCACCGCTTCCGGTCTCTTTTTGTTTGTCCGACAGGATTTATACAGGAAAAAATATGGCTGTAACAATGCAAGAAAGACCCGCGCCGATGTCCGCCCCGACGGGCGGGAGCGGGGCGGGCAGACCTAAAAACGCGCCGCAATCCATTTTCGCGGGGGGGATCTGGAAGCGTGCTATCGGGGAATCGTTCCTGAAGCTTGACCCGCGTACCGTGGCGAAAAACCCGGTCATGTTCGTGGTCGAGGTCGGTTCGGTCCTGACCACGTTCTACTGGATTCGCGAATTAGTGAGCGATGTGCCGAATGAGAACCCGCTTTTCACCGGACAGGTGGCGATCTGGCTCTGGTTTACCGTGCTCTTCGCCAACTTCGCAGAAGCGATGGCGGAAGGGCGCGGCAAGGCGCAAGCTGATTCGCTCCGCAAGACGAAATCCGACGCCCAGGCGCGTAAAATGGTCAACGGACGCGAGGAATTGGTCCCCGGCACCGCACTCCGTAAGGACGACCTGGTCGTCTGCGAGGCGGGTAACATCATTCCCGGCGACGGCGTGGTGATCGAGGGCATCGCCTCCGTCGACGAGTCGGCGATTACGGGGGAGTCCGCGCCGGTGATCCGGGAGTCGGGCGGCGACCGCGACGCCGTGACGGGCGGCACGAAGGTGCTTTCCGACCGCATCGTGATCCGCATTACCGCGAACCCCGGTGAATCGTTCATTGATCGGATGATCGGTCTGGTCGAAGGCGCGAAGCGGCAGAAAACTCCGAACGAGATCGCGCTCTCGATCCTGCTTTCGGGACTGACGGTTGTGTTCGTGCTGGCAGTGGTAACCCTTCTACCCTACGCGATGTACTCGGTACGTTCGGCGGGGCAAGGGGTTGTGCCGACGATACCAGTGCTGATCGCGCTTCTCGTTTGCTTGATTCCGACCACGATTGGCGGGTTACTGTCCGCTATCGGGATCGCGGGTATGGACCGGGTGATGCAACACAACGTGCTCGCCATGTCGGGCAAAGCGGTCGAGGCGGCGGGCGATGTGAACACGCTACTGTTGGACAAAACCGGCACCATCACGCTCGGCAACCGCCAAGCTGCCGAGTTCATCCCGCTCCCCGGCGTCTCGATTGAGGAACTGGCGAACGCGGCGCAACTCTCGTCGCTCGCAGATGAAACGCCGGAAGGTCGCTCCATTGTCGTTCTGGCGAAGGAGAAATATAACCTGCGCGGTCGGGAATTGAGCGGCACCGACGCCGAGTTTGTCCCGTTCACGGCGCAGACCCGCATGTCGGGCGTGAATATAGACGGGATGCAAGTGCGAAAAGGGGCGACGAAGTCGGTCGAGGCGTGGATCACGGAAAAGGGCGGGCGGGTGCCGAACGAACTGAGCCAGATCGCAGACGAGATCGGGCGCAAGGGTGGCACGCCGCTTGCGGTCGCGCTGAACGACAAAGCTCTCGGCGTTATTTACCTGAAAGACATCGTCAAAGGCGGCATGCGCGAGCGATTCGACGCGCTCCGCGCTATGGGTATCCGCACCGTGATGATCACCGGCGACAACCCGCTGACCGCGAAAGCCATCGCCGACGAAGCGGGCGTAGACGACTTTTTAGCGCAAGCAACGCCGGAAGACAAGATGGCGTTGATCAAAAAGGAGCAGGCGGGCGGCAAACTGGTCGCGATGACCGGCGACGGCACAAACGATGCACCCGCACTCGCACAGGCGGATGTCGGTGTCGCGATGAACTCGGGGACCCAGGCGGCGAAGGAAGCGGGCAACATGGTCGACCTCGACTCGAACCCGACGAAGTTGATCGAGGTCGTGGAAATCGGCAAGGGGCTACTGATGACCCGTGGTGCCCTGACGACGTTCAGTATCGCGAACGACGTGTCGAAGTACTTCGCGATCATCCCGGCACTGTTCGTGGCGACGTTCGCGCAGTTGCGCGGAATCAATTTCCTGACGCTCGGACCGGGCGGCGCGTCGTCCACGCCGGAATCGGCGATCTTAGCGTGCGTTATTTTTAACGCGCTAATCATCATTGCCCTGATTCCGCTCGCGCTTCGTGGCGTCGCGTACAAACCAATGAGCGCGGCGAAAACATTGCAGAACAACCTGCTCGTCTACGGACTCGGCGGACTTCTGGTGCCGTTCCCGCTGATCTGGATCATTGACCGGATTCTCGTGCTGGTGCGATTGGCTTAGAACGGACGGTGTACCGTTGCGGGTGGGGGGGTAGGGGGGCGGGCCGGGGGGGGGAAATCGGGGAGCGGGTCGCCC
>JACMIS010000875.1 GCA_014381035.1 Armatimonadota bacterium | reverse complement strand
GAAGTTGCCCCCCCATCGCAAGGCACGTTTCGCGGACGTATTTAGCATCGTCTCGTCCGCCGTGCGGAGCACCGCGGCGCGAATACGTGCCAGCGTCGCCGGGTCGCGCTTGGCATCATTCGCGCCGCCCAGCGCGTACACGAACGGTCCGTAAGCGTCCTCCTCGTAAATCAACGAATCAGGCTTGACGGACTGCGTATCCCGGATGAATTGCGCTTCAAACGATTTGTCACCGGAAAGCCGAAACAGCGCGGCCGCGGCGTAGGAGCGCGGCTGACGAATGTTGCCTTTCTCGTCCCCGGGGCGGGTGTTCTTCTGTGCCCACGCATACGACTCGCGAGCTTCTTTCTCCCAGTCGATCTTGTCCGGGTCGGTTTTCACCCCGGCAAGCCGGTAGGCATACGCCAGACTCGCGGCGACACCCGCATACCGGTAGGTAGACAGAGCGTCCTCGCCGGAAACCATGTACACGCGGTCTGTGTCCTCATAACTGGGCCGCCCGAACTTGGAGCCGTCGGGGTTCGTGCCTTCATCGCTGCCGAAAGCGTCCCCCGCGACGCGCAAACCGATTCCGCCGGTCCCCCATTTCTTGCGCAACAGTTCCTGTCGGAGGCGGTAGCAGAATCGCGGTAGCCACGCGGCCTCGTCCACGATGTCGGGGATGCCATTGCCGGATTCCGGCAGATTCAATTCGCTGTCGGCGAATTTCCGGTGCCCCATTTCGAACACCAGGAGCAGTTCCTGCGCGGGCCGCAGGTGCGAATAATACCCGTCCCAGTCGCCCGCGTCCTGATACCACCCCCACGCATCTTCCAGCGTTCCCGGCGATTCCGCCGTCAGCTTTTGGGCGTCGCCGCCCTCGCTGCCCCAGTCCTGCGAGTGCACACGGGTGTAGCGCAGTTTATCCGCGAAGCCCGGGGTGAGTTTCGGGTGGTGGGGCGCGGGCCGCTGGAACTCGGTGTACGGCTTGACCAGCGCGATACCCGAACGGTTGTGGTACAAGCCCCGCGCCACAGTGCGAAACGCCTCCCGGTAGATGTCGGGGTCGACGCGGAACTGCCAGGAGCAGCCGACGCCCTCCACCGCCACGACGTAGGTTCCCGGCGTCTTCAACCCGGAAAAATCGCACTCCCAAACGTCGGCGTTCAGAAAGTTCCCGTGGGGCGGGGAGTCGGTCTTATGAAGGGTTTCCTGGTTCGTCTTCGTCTGCCGGAAGCGTACCGCGCCGGTGAACACCCGCTTACCGGTTTTTGTGTTCACCACGTAGAACGGCTTGCCCTGGACCTGCTTGAGATCTAGCGAACCGCGATCACCCATCCAGTGATACACGTAAGCGAACTTCTGGGGAGCGTCGGGGACATAACCGAGCGTGTTCACATGTACCGCCTCGGAACGTGATTTCCCGACGACATACGTCAGGGTACGGGTCGGTTGCTTCGCGGTCAACCCGTCCGTGCGGATCCTGTAAGTTTTGCCCGGCTTCATCGGCGCAGGCAGTTCCAGATAAAGCCAGTGTTCGGCGGCGTGGTCGGGGCGGCTGTTGATGACACGCCCGTTCTCGAACTTGTCGGCGAACCAGGCGAAGTCCGTACCCTTGCTTTTGCGACCGACCCGTACCGGCACGAGCGGCTGCTTGAAGGCTACGTCGCCCGTGCTGGAGATGCGATAACTTCGCGGGAGGGCGGCACGATCCACGTCGAGCGGAACCGTGACTACTTTCTCCGCCGAGCGCGGCTGACCCTTGCGGTGGTGCTCGACGTAACCATCGTCGAAATGCAACATCAGGATACGGTCGGTGAGCGGCTGCACTGCCACCAGT
>JACMIS010000874.1 GCA_014381035.1 Armatimonadota bacterium | reverse complement strand
TTGGTCACCTACTTGAAAGAAGGGGCTACAAAAGCCGAACGCGCGTACATCCATGATCTGTTCGAGAGAATCACCATGTATGAATGCCGTGCCGAAAAAGCCACCCGCAAGCAGTTGAAAAATAATAAGTGGGAGGTGACCCTCACCTACTCGGTGTCAAAGTTTTACGCGGACAAGTCCGGGAAAGAGATTCCCGCGCCGATAGACGGAGAAGTTTTCGACGTGAATATTTTCGCCAAACCGAGCAGGAAACGCAAAAAGGACGATCTCCTCGGCAAGTCTCTGCTGGATTCGAAGAAGGTCACAATTTCTGCGGCAAACGTCGGCAGATCCAAGGTGAAGTCCAGAAAAATCGTTTATGTCGTTTCCGGTAAACCTTATGAGGCAGGGATCGACCCTTATAACGTGATGATCGACCGCACTCCCGATAACAATACGATTCTGTTGGAGGAGGAGAAGAGGAAGTAATCTTGATTCTACAGCAGTGGGTTTTGCCATTCAGCGGCTCCTGGGAATTCAGCCGCATGAACCGCGAAGGGCTAAATCACCTCAGACGGAATCATCAGCAAAATAACCACGCCCCCCGGACCGATTGGTCCGGGGGGCGTGGTCCTTCCTTCGTTGTGGCTTAGAACTTAACGGAAAGTTGCGCTGCCGCAATTCCACCGTCGCCGTTGATGCGGTCGAAACCAGTACCGTCATCGGTGTAATCCACGATCTGGTAGAGCAACTTGAACGATGTGTTCGTGTTGAACGTATAGCCGTAGCCGATGTTGTAGAAGATTTCTTCCGCCTGTCCGCGTCCGTTCAGGTTCGCGTTCAGCACGTCGTACGTGGTGTACTCAGCACCGAAATCGATGTTCGAGACCGAGGTCAGACCGTATTTGAGCCCCACCTTGAAGTTGGTGATTTCATCGTCTTCGCCCAAGCCGCCAAGAGTATTCCTGTTCTCTTCGTCATAGCCGGAGTAGAACTGTGCGCCGCCTTCAAGCGATAGACCATTCGCCAGGCGATAGCCAAGGTTGAAGTACGGACCCTTGATGTCGGTCGGGTTCGTCCAGGAACCGATACGACCCCAGTAACCCGGTGCGCCGAACAGGGTACCGATTTCCTTGTAGCCACCAAGGACATTGAAGTTACCGAACGCGTAGGCGAGGTTAACGTCCCACTGTCCGTTCCCCGAATCCGCCTTCTCCTGATCGTCGAGATACGTATCCGACTTGGTACCGGACGCGTTCACTCCGATGCCCGCGATCTGACCGGAGAAGTCAACACCATAGACGTACACGCGGTCGAAAGCGGAGCGTCCAACCGGGTTCGCGAATCCGAGCGGGGATGCCTGTGTGAAGCCCGACATTGCGATGAACGTACCGCCGATGGTTCCGTATTTAGGAACACCGATGGTCGCACGCCCACCACCGAGTTGCTCGACCGCCATCGCACCGTTTACGTTCGGGTTGATGGACGATTGGCGAGGTCGGTTAAACGTACCAGCACCGCCGCCACGCAAACCCGCCTGGAATCCACGGGTGTTTGCGAACGGGGAGTATGCGGCACCCGCGTACAGACCGTAGTTGTTATCGTTCGTGATGACTCCCGCGTTGTTGCTGACGAATTTGATCGGGTCAACCTTCGCCGCGAACAGGTTCACTCCGACGGGTCCGAATCGCAGGGCGGCTTTCGCGCCGTCGACCGGGATATCGCCGAGGTCTGTCTTGCGGTTGTAGAAGTACACGTCGTTGTCTGCGAGTTTGAGCGTATACGGCGTCAACTGCAACGGCAGACGACCGACCTGGAAGTCGACGTTGCCTACCGCACCGAGTTTGGCGGGAACATCGATGACTAATTTGTAGATCGAGTTCTGCTGATCCTGGTTGACCTGTCCGAGACCGGGGGTGCCGGGAACGCCGGTTCCCTGACGGTCCGAGCGAACTCCGTTGAACGACGCGATGCCGTTGAGCGTGGGCAGGTAGTTACCGAAGTTGATGACTGCCTCGGCAGTCGCTGTGTCATTCAGGCGGACTTTGACGTCGAGATCCAGGTCGTGCAGGACACGGATGTCGCCGAGCAAAGATTTCTTATCCGGGTTACCACGGGGGAAACCACTCTGGTCGATGAGTGCGCTTCGGCTGTTAGACGTGCGGTGGACACCCTGGGTCATCAGGTTGATCTGACCGCCGATCTTCACGCGCTTCATTTCGGTTTCGATAGCGGTGACGCGGGTTTCAAGGGCACTGACTTTTTCCTTGAGTGCGTTAATATCTTGTCCGAGCCGCTCGAGTTCGGCACGAAACTCATCGATCAATTTGCGAAGCGCGGCGACATCCTCTTTCGTCGCGTACTTGGCGTCGGACGCCTGGCGCAATGCTTCGATGTCACCCTTGGTCGCTACGTCGGGCGGGACGACCGGGATTTTGTCCATCAACCGTGCGATGGCGATGGCGAATTCGTAGCGGGTCATCGGGCGGGGACCACCGTAGGTTTTATCCGG
>JACMIS010000873.1 GCA_014381035.1 Armatimonadota bacterium | reverse complement strand
TACCGTTTCCGCCCTCAAGCCGCTCCTCGCTGATCTGCTCAAGGAAACCGGAGCCACCGAGATCGAAACGGGCGGCGGCGGCGCAGACATATCGCCCCTGCTTACCCGTGGTGTCCCCGGCGGCGAACTAACCAACGATATGACCATGTACTGGCAAATCCACCACACTCCCGCCGACACAATGGACAAGATCAATCCGAAAGAGTTTAAACAGTGTATCGCCGCATTGGCTGTATTGAGCTATGTGGTCGCCGAGATGCCAGAACGTTTACCGTCGGGGAAAGGGCGTTAGTTTGAGCCGCATAACATGCGGGTAAATCAAAGTGACGCAACCAGACAGCGCGACTTACGGTTCGCGCACTTTTCTTGCAGGAGTACACACAAAATGGCTGAACAATTTGAAACACCCGCCGAGCGCGAGGCGAAGTTAAGCGCGCAGAATGCCCGAATCAATGAAGCGATAGCGGAAGATGTCGCGGTCGGAATGGCTGCCGAAGCCGACCAAGAACGCGCGAGGGCGAACGCGATCGCCCGCGGGAATATCAATCTGCAACGCGAGGCGGAATCTGCCCGGTTTAATAGTATCTACTCGCAAAACGAAGCGGTGGAAGCAAAGCGCGACGCGAACAACAGCAAATTCGGCTTCTGGCTCCTCGCCAGCGTTTTGGCGGCAACACTGTTGTTCGGTTCCATGTGGGCAGCGAATCGTAACAATGATACGGATAGCGCGGCGTCTGCGTCGCAGCCGCCGGTGATAACCCGCACCGTAACGGCATCCCCCGCACCGTCGGCATCGCCAACCGTGATACGTGAGTACGTTCCGGTTCCCGTCCCGGCACAACCCGCTCCGGTGATCATCGAGCCAGCTCCGGTCCAGGGCTATGTCCAGCCGACTCCGGCTCCGGCACCCAGCCTTGCGGCACCAGTTCCGGCTCCGGCACCGAGCATTGTTGAGCCCGCCCCGACAACGCCGACCTCGCCGGATCAACCGCTCGGCGGCTACATCGAACGCTAGGAAACAAGTCAATGGGGATAGTAAATGTACTATCCCCATCATTTGTCCTATCTATCTCGTAAACGATCTCGCAGATACATCTCCGTCGCCGGTTCGTGCTGGTAGTTTCTGCCAAGCAGTTGCCGTAGCTCGGCGCGAATCTGCTCTTGCGATTTGCCCGTTTCCATTTCCTGTTTTCGCCAGAACGTTTCCCACCACCAAGTAGGTTGCAACTTCGCCCCTTCGTACTCGGTGATTCGTCCGGTCTTGCCTTGCGTCACGAGGCTACCCACGTAATCACTCTGGTTATAGACGCGGTCAATCTGTTCGCGAACCGCTTGCAAGTCCTTCTCGCTGGCGACGCCATTGTCGGTCGCCTTATAGAACTGTACCGTCACACGCACCGGGAATCGCGGGTCACGCTCGATCGGAAGACTATCTATCTCGGAGAACGGTCCCTCCAAATCGCCATGACCTATCACCGCGTTTTCGACGTTACTTTCCTGTTTCGTCGCGTATCGACGACTCTCTCCATCCTGTGCTCCGAACGCCAGGACAGTGTCCATACCTCTGAGCACATCGCGATGTTTGAGCGGGACTTGCACAAGAAGCACCATATTTAACCCACTTTCCGGTTTTCGAGCTTTAGGGTTCCCCACATGGGGAGCATCCCCTTTGCCGCCGACAAAATTCGACTCGCGCTGCCCGGTCAAACTGGCACGTGCACCGTTCGCGTTATGGAAAAGGCGTTGCCCCCAAACCGCACCAGTCTCGAACGCATCACGGGAGTTGTCAATGATGGTTGCCGAGGTGCCTTCGCGGGTCGCTAGAATCGTCAGCACTGCCGGATTCTGTCGGCTGGACTGATAGTTGAACAAGACCGGGTTGAATGTCGCCAGTCCCCCTTTCGGGATCGGCAAAAAGCACGCTTGCGCCGACACCAATACTTTGCTATCCCGTGACGGTGCGAGGAGTGTTTTGGATTGGCGTCCTGCCCACGATTCCGGCTTGGAAAGATACTGCGCGGGCGAGAGCAGAAAATCGTGCAGGGAAACTCGGCGCAGATTCCTGCCCTTCGCATTCCCGACAAGGAGTGTGAAGGCTTTCGGGTCCAGATCGCAGGTTTCGTCGGCGAAGTTCGGCTTGCGGATCACCGGCATACACGCCACGGACAATTTCTCCGACGCATCGCGGGACGCGACCTGAATCGTCATGTCACTGATGTTCGGTCCCACCGACGATCCCTTGTACCGACCGGTATCCTCCCAGGTGATATTCAGCACATCAAGACCGTGCTTTTGCGCCAGATTTTTCAGGGATGTGTCGTTCACCATGGCCTGCGTGCGTTCAATCGCCGTTTGATATTCGGCACGCTCGGCGTTCGTCAGAAGTTTGGCTACTGGTTTTTCGGACTTCTTCTTCGCAACGGCGGCGGCGACGACCCGCGCGGGTTCAGGAGCTAACATCCAACTGCCCCCGGCAATGACAGCGGCGACGCTTACAATTATTCCTACGGCAAAACGTTTCATCGGCGAATCTCTCCTTGGATCGGGTGTCCACTGGTTTAGTGTCCCACTGAAGGAAAAACCTTTACATGGGAAGCGAAAAAATTACGCTTCCCCTGTCGACGACTTATATGAGCGCGGAGTCTATAGCGTTCACATCGTCCTCAGAGAGAATAACGCCGGACGCGCCCGCATTATCCTCCACTTGCGACGGCTTCGATGCGCCGATAATCACGCTGGAAATCTCCGACTTGCGCAGACACCACGCCAGAGCGAGTTGGGATAAAGTAATGCGGTGCCGTTCGGCTATCGGCACCAGGTTTTGTACTTTTTCCAGAATCTTCTCATCCAGCTTTCCGCCGTTCAGGAACATATTTTGTTTGTCATCTGCGGCGCGGCTGCCTTCCGGAAGCGGCTGCCCCGGCTTGTACTTGCCGGTCAGCAGTCCCTGCGCCAGCGGCGAATAGACGACCAGACCGATACCCTCGCGCCCGCAAACCGGCATGACCTCTTTTTCCAGGTCACGGTTGATCGCGTTATAAACCGGCTGGTTAGAAACGGGCGGGTGTAGATTGCGCTCCCGTGCGATCTTAACGGCGTTCTCGATCTGCTCGGCGGACCACTGAGACACCCCGTAATACAGGATTTTCCCCTGTCGTACGAGATCGTCGAGAGCCATCAGCGTTTCTTCCAGCGGTGTCTCGGTATCGTAGCGATGGCATTGGTAAAGGTCAATGTATTCCTTGTTGAGCCGCTTCAAACTCGCGTGACATTGCTCGAAAAGATGTTTGCGCGACAAGCCACGGTCGTTGGGTCCGTCGCCCATGGGAAAGAAGACTTTTGTTGCCAGCACATAACTTTCGCGGGGATACACGGAGAGTACCCGCCCGACGACCTCTTCCGACTTACCCCGTGCATACCCGTTCGCGGTGTCGAAAAAGTTGATGCCCAGATCATACGCTTTCTCGATACATGCTTTCGCGGCGTCGTTCTCGGTCGCGCCACCGTAGGTCAGCCACGACCCTAAACTTACCTCGGAGACTTTCACTCCATATTTTCCTAATTTTCGATACTGCATTTCATTCCCCCGGTTAAAGGAAGTACCGTCCACGGAGGGAGGGCACTCTCATTCGCACTATCTTACCTGGAGGAGCGGTTTTTCGGGATGCCGTCGCTTGTTGCCATTTAGTGCCACCGGCAAACGCGCTTCCGTCTGACGACAGATAGGGCATCAGGAAGGCACTTCAGTCACGATTATTTTTGCCCGAATAAAACCTCTCTGGCACACGCTTCGCCGCTGGCGATTGCCGCGTTTAGACTGCTCGCCGCCGTAAACTCGCCCGCGAAATATAGACCCCGCGTTTGTGTTGTGCTGTCCGGAAGGTCGTCGTACACCCCGACGGGTTGGGTGAACTGGGCGTAGGGGATCCGGTAGATTGCGAGCGGCGACATACGGGTTATGGCGTCTAACGCCCGCCGATCTCCTGCCCAGATTCGGCGCAGATCGCGCGATGCTTGTTCATACAGCGTGTTATCGTCGCCTTCCGGCGTGCCTAAGACCGTCGCGGAGAGAAGGTGTGTTCCCGGCGGAGCATACTCCGGCGCGGCGTTATCCAGTTGCACTACGTTGTTCAGGAACGCGCCGGGGTTTGCGTTCAAAACTAATTTCTTTTCGTCGTAGATGGATGCCGGTCCGGTGAAGTAAAGACACGTTGTACCGACGTAACCGCCCGGCATTTTCATCCCAGACAGCCGTGCTGCTTCGGGTGCCGGAGTGGCGACAACCACAGCGTCGGCGCGATGGAATCCGCCGCCTTCGTCACGCACTCCGCCGACGGAACCGTCGGCGGCTCGAATCAGTTCCAGAATGGGTGTGTTCAACCAGACTCGATCTGCCACGACCAGTTCCCTCGCCAACTGCGCACTGATCGCTCCCATCCCATTCCCGGGAACGACCGTATCGCCCGTGGAAAGCATTTTCCAATCGAACTGGAACGCTTTCGCCGATGTTTGTAGACTCCGGTCCAGAAAGATTCCGCCGAAAAAGGGGCGTGCGAAACGCTCTATGAATGCTCCGGAGAAACCTCGCCGCAACAAATATGCCTCGGTGGTTTCGTCCTTGCTGTCCATGATCTGACCCGTGGAACGATTCTTGAGTTCGGCGGAGAGCACGGCGGTGCGTATCTTGTCCTCCAGGGAAAGAACACTGGTCAAGAGTGCGGCAGGTAAGGAAAGAAAGTCACGGAGCGGGTCTGACAGAATATGCCGCTTCGCCGCAAACGCGATGATCGCGCCGGGATCGAAGGAGCGCAGGTTCAGTTCCGCGTAATCGAGTTGACGTTTCGCCGCCGGATATGCCGTGAAAAGCACTTGAAAGCCACGGTCCAGAACGAATCCGCGCACGCGGTCGGAGCGCACACGCCCCCCGATTCCGTCCGATTTCTCGTACACCGTCACATCGCACCCCGCCCGGTGAAGAATTCGTCCTGCTGTCAGTCCTCCCACCCCGGCACCTACAATCGCAACTCGCATATCGGTAGTATAAACGATTCGGTAGAAAAAGTATCGCTACAACGCGGAATGGATTTCTTGGGCGATGGCTTCCGCCGCCTGAACCGGGTCGCCCGCGCCGGTTATCGCCCGCCCGACAACAAGATACGTGGCTCCCGCAACCACGGTCGCACCCGGCGTCGCCACACGTGCCTGATCGTGGGTCGCAATCCCTGCCGGACGAATGCCGGGAATGACCGTCACGAAGTCGGGACCGCAAGCACGACGAATCGCGGCGAGCTCCAGCGGTGACGCGACCACGCCATCCAACCCGGCGGCTTGGCACAGCGTCGCGAGATGCGTCACCTGATCGGCGACGCTCCCCGGCACACGCAGATCGGTGTTGAGCGCGGATTCGTCCAGACTGGTCAGCACAGTCACGCCAATCAGTAGCGGCGCGTGTTCACCGGAATGCGCGGCATCCGTCGCGGCTTTCAGCATCGCGGAGCCACCCCCGGCGTGGACATTTACCATCCAGACGCCGCGTTTCGCGGCGGCACGTATCGCCCCGGCAACCGTGTTGGGAATGTCGTGAAACTTCGCGTCGTAAAAAATGCGTGTCGCCCCGGCATCATTGAGGCGCGAAAAGATGTCGAACCCCGCGCTGTTGACCAGTTCCAGCCCGACCTTCACGCCGCCGATTTTCCCCGCCAGCGAACGCGACAGGCGGATCGCGTCGTCGGCATTGTCGTAATCCAGTGCGACTAAAATCCGCTCGTGCGGCAAGATATTGTTGCTCATGTCCTTCATCTCTCGAACGATATTTTCATCGCGTCCAAACGCTGACCGACGAATTCGTGTACAGCATATCATGTGGCAACGGCTGTCTCGGCAGACCAAACCACGGCTCCCCCGGCACGGTATAGATCGGCGCAACTGGTAAACCGAAGAGAGTGATCGGATTAGTGAAATCCTTGCGATTAGGGTACTGCTTTTCGGCGACTCGCAAATACTCCTGCGCGGGGGCGAATCGGGTGCGCAACCAATCGTCGTAATGAAGTTCGCCGAACGCAAGGGCATCCGGCGCGAACGGCTCGGCGAGTAGCGGTAGGGACCATTCCGTAGGGAACAGGAAGCCTCTTTCGTCCCGCTCCGGCTGCCCGTCGGTGTCGAACCGCACAGAGGGAATCAGGCGTGTGGGTTCATTCTGCAACGCGACTTGTAAGGCGACTGGCGGATACGGATGCGTCAGGGAGGGATTCAGTGTCGGGGAGTAGTTCCAGGGACCGGCAGGGAAACCGACGGTCCGAACCGTTGGCAGCGACCGTATATATGCCGCCGCTTCGTCACGCGGGTCGGGACGGGTCATGGTTTGATCGAGCGCGATGGAAAATCCCAACGCACTGATTCCTCCGCAGACCGCGAAAGCGCGAAAAGCGGTCTGTGAACGTGCATTGCGCCATCCGGACCATGCCGCCCCGGCAAGCAGGAACAAAGGGGGGAACAGCGGCAACGTGTATCGGGAGAATTTCACTGCCGCAAGCCCGATGAGCAGATAGTAAGGAATCGCGAACGCCGCAAGGATGGCGTCAGCCGGTCGCCGACGCGCGACTGCCACCCCGACACTGACCAGACACACGACCAGGAGCGGCACGGTCAAGCCCCAACGCAAGTTAACTACGATGTGATAAAGGAAACCGGGAAGCGTATCGGTGAAAACCGCACCGTGCCCCGAAGCGACGTGTTGCGCCTCGAACAACACATCCCGGATCACGGCGGAGGGGTTCATTACGATTCCGGGGCAGCCGACCAGGAAACCTAAACCCGTTCCCGCAAAAAGGAGCCCAAGCGAAAGCGGCTTGCGCGGCATTGCCACCCACCAGGCGACGATTCCCGCGAGCATCACCAATCCCCCGTTGTACTTCGCGGCGGCGGCAAGCCCCGCAAACAAACCGGCGAGGAAAAGGAACTTCGCGGGGGGGCTCCCCGCACACCAGAACTTCGCCGCGAAGTACAAACTGCCGGCTATCCAGAAGACTCCCCCGACATCCACGGTCGCGAAATGGGCGTGTTGCACCGCGAGTGGGGCGATGGCATAGCCTATTCCGGCAACTATTCCTGTCGTCTGCCCGTACAACAATCGCCCTGTACCGTACAGGAACCCGACCGTTCCCGCGCCGAGCAATGCGGAGATGAGCCGCGCCGTCAACAGTTCCGTCCCCGTGGGCAATGCGAGACCGCCCGGTCGAACATCGACGGCGTTGGCGTCTATCAGTCCGGCGGCGCGTCCCGCGTGAATCACCAACCCATCCAGAAGTAGCGTGAGCGAGCCGTAGTTGTAGAAATTCGGGTCAACCTGCCCGGCGAGCGGGTTGAGATCGAGCGCGTGACCGACAACGACCGATTCGTCCACATGATACGAGTAAAATCGCGTCTTTTCCGGCAGTGCCCACGTGATTCCCCACAGGCGCAAGGCGAGTGCGAGAATCACCAGCAATAGTGGAACGTACTTGGTGAGCGGGTTGTCTTGGGAAGCGTCGGATATTGATTTCTTCGAAGTCATTTTTGGCATGGCATTGTAGCAGGTGCAACGTCTGATACCAATACGCATGGACACAGGGGTACAATTTCATCCGTGACTACATCTTCCGATTCTTCCGACGAAATAAATATTGCCGAATCCGCTCGACTGGCGGCTTCCGAACACAACCCGGACGGTTGGCGGCTCTGGGGACCCTACCTTTCCGAGCGTGCCTGGGGAACCGTACGCGAGGATTACAGCGCGGACGGGTCCGCATGGGAGCACTTCCCGCATGATCACGCCCGAAGCCGGGCGTACCGGTGGAATGAGGACGGTTTGGGAGGGATCTCCGATATTCGACAGGATCTGTGCTTCGCCGTCGCGCTGTGGAACGGGGTGGACCCGATCCTGAAGGAGCGGATGTTCGGACTCACCGGAAATCAGGGCAATCATGGCGAGGATGTCAAGGAATATTATTACTATCTGGACGCGACACCGACCGCCTCCTACCTGAAGTTCCTCTACAAGTACCCGCAAACACCATTCCCATACTCAGAACTCGTTAACGTGAACGCCGGGCGATCCCGGACGGAGTGGGAATACGAACTGCTGGATACCGGTGCCTTCCAGGAAAATCGCTACTTCGATGTGTTTGTCGAATACGCGAAATCCGAGGCGCACGACATTTGTATTCAAATCACAGCGCATAATCGGGGTCCGGAAACCGCGCCGCTACATCTCCTCCCCACACTCTGGTTTCGCAATACCTGGTCGTGGGAGGATAGGCACCCGAAACCGAATCTGTGTCACGTAGAAACGTCGCCGGAAGGGGCGGCACTCGTGGTTGCGAGGCACACACGGCTGGGGACATACCATCTTAACTGCGAAACCATATCCGGAGCTGGGCAACCGAAGCTACTATTCACCGAAAACGAGACCAATAACGAACGGATTTTCCAATCGGCGAACGCGTCTCCGTATACCAAAGATGGCATCAACGAAGCGGTCATCCACGGCAGGGGCGACGCGGTCAATGGATTGCGTGAAGGGACGAAGGTCGCCGCACACTATCACGCCGACCTCGCTTCCGGGGAATCCGTGATCGTACGGCTTCGATTGCATAAGGTGGATGAAGAAACGATCCCATCAACGAATACGAACTATACACAGTTCGGGGACGGATTCGCGCAAACGTTCGCCGAACGGATCGCCGAGGCGGACGCCTTCTACGAGCGGTTCACGCATCCGACGGAAGGCGGCGTGCTTTCCGATGACGCGAAGAACGTACAGCGGCAAGCATTCGCGGGTCTGATCTGGTCGAAGCAATTTTACCATTACGATGTGGCGAAATGGTTGCAAGGCGATCCGCTTTGTCCGCCGCCGCCGAAGGAGCGCAATCAGGGGCGCAACCAGTCGTGGACGACGTTTTCGGTGGCCGATGTGCTGTCCATGCCGGACAAGTGGGAATATCCGTGGTTTGCCGCATGGGATCTGGCATTTCATATGATTCCTTTCGCGCAGATCGACCCGGATTTCGCCAAGCACCAGTTACTGATGTTATGTCGGGAATGGTACATGCACCCTTCCGGCCAACTCCCGGCGTATGAGTGGGCGTTCAGCGATGTCAACCCGCCCGTTCACGCATGGGCGGCACTGCGCGTTTACAAGATCGAACGCAGAGCGCAGGGTAAAAAGCGCGGCGAACCGGGCGATACCAACTTCTTGAAACGAATCTTTCACAAACTCCTGCTCAATTTCACCTGGTGGGTCAACCAGAAAGACGCGATGAACAACAATGTGTTCGAGGGCGGATTTTTAGGGCTCGATAACATAGGTGTTTTCGACCGATCCGCGCCGCTTCCGCTCGGTGGAACACTGGAGCAAGCCGACGGTACCGCGTGGATGGCGATGTATTGTCTGAATATGCTCGCGATTGCACTCGAACTTGCCAGCGTGGACCGGGACTATGAAGACGTCGCGACGAAGTTCGCCGAGCACTACGTGTATATTGCCTACGCGATGAACTCGATAAGTGACAACAATCTCGCGCTCTGGGACGAGGAGGACGGTTTCTATTACGACTTGCTCCATCTCCCGCGTGAGTGCAACGAAGAAAAAACGAAATATTTGCCGCTCAAAGTGCGCTCCTGGGTCGGGATCATGCCGTTGTTCGCCGTGGAATCGTTCGACGCGGAAACGCTTGCCGTGGTGCCGAACTTCCGGCGCCGATTCGAATGGTTCCTGAAGCACCGCCCGGAATTAGCGAGGGGCGTCGCCCATATCGGCGAGCGTGGCAAGGACGACCGGGCACTGTTTTCGCTGGTCGCACCGGAACGGTTGAAGCGGGTTCTTCGCCGCACCCTGGATGAAGCGGAATTTCTGTCACCGTATGGCATCCGAAGCCTTTCCAAATATCACGAAGATTCCCCGTACCGATTGAACCTGGACGGCACGGATCACAGGGTCGAATATACCCCCGCCGAAAGCGTGACCAGTCTATTCGGCGGAAACAGTAACTGGCGCGGTCCGATCTGGTTCCCGCTCAACTACCTGCTGATCGAATCCCTGCAAAAGTTTGACTTCGCCTACGGGGATTCATTGAAGGTGGAAATGCCGTCCGGGTCCGGGAACGAATCATCACTCTGGGACGTTTCGGTGGAACTGTCTCGCCGTCTGAACCGATTATTCCTGCGAGACAGGGAAACCGGGAGGCGCCCGGTCTGCGGCGGCATCGGAGCTTTCCAGGACGACCCACATTTCCGCGACCATATTTTGTTCTACGAATACTTCCATGGCGACAATGGCGCGGGACTGGGCGCGAGCCATCAAACCGGGTGGACGGCACTGGTCGCCAAAACCCTTTCCCAGAGCGGCGAGTGAGATCACAGTGTTCCCCTGTCGGGTACCCACGTTTCATAAAATGTGTTAGACTACGGGCGTTCCAATTTATTTACCGAATGACGTGCGCTTCCGCACACCGTTCGATTCACGGGAAACACGAATGATTTTACGCGGCGGTCGGGTGATTGATCCGGCGAACCATATTGATTCTTTGGGCGACGTGCGCATTGACGGCGGCGTTATCGTTGCTGTCGCGACCGACGGGAAGCCAATCGAAGCCGCCCCGGACGAAGCCGTTGTTTCCTGCGCGGGAATGATCGTCGCGCCGGGATTGATCGATATTCACGTACATTTGCGCGTTCCCGGTCAGGAATACAAGGAAGACCTGGCATCGGGACTGGGATCGGCGGCGGCGGGCGGATTTACGGCGGTCGCCTGTATGCCGAACACCAAACCGTTCCTCGATAACGCCCCGGTCGTCCGCGATCTGTATGCACAGGCAAAAAATGTACGCGGGGCACGGGTTCACGTCATCGGTGCCCTCGCGAAAAACATGGCGAACAAAGAGTTAGCCGAAATGGGTGATCTAAAGGAAGCCGGAGCGGTCGCCGTTTCGGATGATGCCTATGCGGTACAGGACGCCGAGTTTATGCGTCGGAGCATGGAGTATGCACGGATGCTGGAGTTGCCCGTACTCGCCCACTGCGAAGACTCCTCCCTGACCGAAGGCGGCGCGATGAACGAGGGTTACACCGCGACTGTGTTGGGGATTAAAGGGATGCCGGGGGCGGCGTTCGAGATGGATGTGGCACGTAACTGCCTGCTCTCGCTCCTTACCGGGGCACACCTGCACGTGTTGCATGTTTCGACGCGGCGCGAAGTAGAGATAATTCGCTTCTTCAAGGCACAGGGTGCACGGGTCACGGCGGAAACCGCGCCGCATTACTGGTGCCTGACCGATTCGGCGTGCCGGGGTTACAACACGAACGCGAAAATGAATCCCCCGCTCCGAACCCAGGACGACGCCGACGCGATGATTTCCGGATTGATTGACGGCACACTCGACTGCATCGCGACCGACCACGCCCCGCACGCGGAGTACGAAAAGCAGGTCGAGTTCGGATCCGCGCCGTTCGGGATTCATGGTTTGGAAACGTCCCTCGCGCTGGGCATCACCTATCTCGTCGAACCGGAACACTTGACGCTTTCCGATCTGGTACGCAAAATGTCCACCGAACCGGCACGAATCCTGAACCTGCCGGGGGGCAATTTGACGGTCGGTTCCACTGCCGATATAACGGTATTCGACCCTGCCGCCTCCTGGACCGTGGACCCCGCGAAATTCATCTCCAAAGGTAAAAACACCCCGTTCGGCGGACTGACGTTACGCGGTCTTGCGATGTTGACCATCGTCGGTGGGAAAGTTGTCCACTCCGTTTCTCCCGTATCTACGGAACGCGGGGAGGGGTAAGCATAAATGAAAGCAATCTTAGCACTCGCCGACGGCGCAACATTTTCCGGGACCGCGTTCGGCGCGACCGGGGAAACGTCGGGCGAAGTCGTGTTCAATACCGGTATGACCGGCTACCAGGAAGTTCTCACCGATCCGTCCTATGCTGGACAGATCGTAGCACTTACCTACCCGCTCATCGGCAATTACGGCATCACAAACGGCGATGAGGAATCGCGCCGTGTACAGGTCGCCGGGTTTGTCGTGCGGGAGCTGGCCGACGTATACTCCAACTGGCGTGCCGGGGAGTCGCTCGAACAGTTCCTACACAGCGCGGGCGTTATCGGGATAACTGGGGTAGATACCCGCGCCCTGACGCGCCGTCTGCGGCATGAGGGCGTGATGACCGGGGTTCTCGCCGCCGGAGACAGCCTTGATGCAAAATCGCTCGTCGAACAAGCCCGCGCCAAACAGAACGAATACATTTCCGTGGATTGGGTCAAGCGGGTCACTACACCCGAGCCATATTTCTGGGGACCGAACGAAGCGGATGCTAAATATCGGGTTTCCGTGCTGGATTGCGGGGTCAAGTACAACATCCTGCGCGAGCTCGCGAATGTCGGCGTGCGGACGACCGTTTTTCCGGCGACGACGACCGCCGACGAACTGCTCGCTTCAAACCCCGACGGCGTGTTTTTATCGCCCGGACCCGGCGACCCGGAACACTTGGGCTACGCCGTAGAGACGGTACAGAAAGTCCTGGCGTCCGAAAAACCGGTGATGGGTATCTGTCTCGGCAACCAGCTACTGGGAAAGGCACTGGGCGGGAAGACGTTCAAGTTACCGTTCGGGCACCGGGGCGCGAACCATCCCGTGAAAGACTTGCCGACGGGGCGTGTGGTCATCACCTCGCAGAATCACGGCTACGCGCTGGACGGCGATTCGCTATCTCACACCGACGTGGACATAACCCAGATCAACCTGAATGACGGTACGGTAGAAGGTTTGTCTCACAAAACGTTGCCCGTGTTTTCCATCCAGTATCACCCCGAAGCATCGCCGGGACCGACCGACAGTAAGTTCTACTTCGGGCGTTTCATACAGAACATGGACAAGATGCGTCGGTGATTGTTGCCCACACCGACGTTTCTTCATTGGGGTTATAGCTCCCATGAGCCAGCAAGTATCGAGTGATGCGGCGATGGGGCGACGCGACTTCATCGGGCTCTCGCTCTTGCTCGTCTGTGTGATGATTTGGGGAGCGAACGCCGTGGCGTTCAAGATCGGGACGCATCCCCCCGCCGGAATCGGCTTCGATCCCATTCTGATGAATGGTCTCCGCTTCCTCCTCGTCGCTCCCATTCTGCTGGCATTCATCGCTTTTCGCGACCCCGGCGCACTGCGCGTCACGAACCGTTCCGATCTGCTGCGCTATGCGGTTTACGGATTGTTCTCTATCGCGATCAGCGAAACGTTGCTCACGGTCGCGTTGACATATACCAGTGTCGCCAACATGACGCTACTAGGTCCGGGAACAATGCCGCTCTTTACCGCACTCTGGGCGGCGATCCTGGATAAACAGAAGTTAACGCGAGCCGGGATCACCGGCGCACTTGTCGCCATGGTGGGTGTCGGGATTGTTGCGGGGGCAGGCGGCAACCTTCATCTTTCCGGCACCTCGCTTATCGGGGACGGTATTTCACTCGTCCGCTCTGTGTTACAGGGCGTTTACATGATCTATCTGAACCGAACCCTGCGCGAACGCAACCCGTTTACCGTGACGATTTATAATGTTCTATTCGGGACGCTCTGGTTTTTGCCGTATGTCCTCTGGAAAGCACCGGGCTTTGCCTGGGGGAATGTTTCATGGGAGGTGTGGGCAGCGTTATGGTGGACGGTGCTTCCTACTTCGGTGTTCGGGTTCCTGGTCTGGAACACCGTCATGCCCCGCGTCGGTCCCGTCGCTGCGACCAATGTGTTCTATCTGCTTCCTCTTTTCGGCGCGCTTTCAGCATGGGTAGTACTCGGCGAACCATTGACTGTTCCGCAGATGAGCGGTGGCGCGGTGATCATCGCCGGGTTGATCGTACTGCGCTGGGAGACTCTGGTCGCGGCTGGGATCGTTCCGGGTCGAAAACCAGTGATCAGTGGGTAGAGGTAGTTTAGAATACCCTGGTAGGACTCACACCGGTGAATCAGGGAAGCACGTGCCGTCCCAAAATCGGTTCGGCGGCAGATAGTATACGCGGGTCGGCGTCTTCCCGTATTCCAATTTGCGACATGACTAATCGTTCTGTTTCGGCAGGGATTTTTCAAGGAATTCGATCAGGCGTTTCCCATATTCTTCGCGGTGGGTGTGGATTCCCCTTACATGTCGCGCCCCGTCGATCCGCCAGACTTCGGTATGTGCTGGGTCCGATGCCGCATACAGGAGTTCCAGACTTTGCGGGGGGACTACCTCATCGGCGGAGCCTTGCAGAAGAAATAGCGGGCGCGGCGCGATTCTACCGATCATTTCTACCGGCGCGATGTCGTAACAAACCTGCTTTAGTATTCGCTCCCCTACCACTTGGGCGCGGGGGGCGAGAATGCCTGCCAGCCGTTTCCCGAGGAGCGAGGTGATCCGCGTCTCTATCGCTCCGTCGAAGCGGGCGAACGCAGAATCAGCGACCAGGGCGTCAATCCGCTTGTCAGTTGCCGCGACGATCAAGGCGATTGCCGCTCCCATGCTCTCGCTGACTACCGCGAGTGGTAACCCGGCAAGCTCGGCATTCTCCTTTACCCAATCCACCGCCGCCGCAAGGTCAAGCGGTTCGGTGATTCCGAACGTCGTGCGAGTACCGCCCGACCAACCGTGCGCCCGGAAGTCGAACATGAGTGCGGCATAACCGGCGCGGTGCAAGAAACCGAGGTGTGGCAGCATCTCACCGCGGTGACCGAAATAGCCGTGACAGATTATCGCGACTCCACGCGTCTCGACCTCTTCGGGAGGGGGAACATACCATCCGGAAAGCCGGATGCCATCCCTGGCTTTCATTCGAACCCGCTCGAACACAATGCCGTGCGCCGTGCGTGGATTGCGGCGGTGATGCCGGCGCGGCGGGTGCAGGAAGCCCCACGCCATGATCGCGGGAATCATCATTGCACCCGCCGCAACCGCGATACTTCCACCAATCACTAAGCCCGTAAACTTTTTTTGCTTTTTTTCCGCGTCGCCCCTTGTTTTTTGCTCGCTCACACCGTATTCTATCGCCTAATATGGAACCTTGATTGTCTCCGGAACGTTTATACACCAAGACGACGGGGATGATCCCGCATACCGACGTTACAGTTGGTGTTTGTGTGGGTACGTTCTCAATGGAGAAAACACCGGAATGACGCACCACAGGAAATCTTCTAAAGAACCTGCCGAACAGTTCCGAACATTTATAGTAGGAAGTGGAACGAATGAAGCATCGTATCAAACCTATGGCGGACGTTTCGCAGAACGTTCATGCCTTACAACATATCGAGACCGGGGAATTCATCTGTCTTCGACAGAGTGATAAAGAGTATTTAGCGTGCTTCAGTGATGGGGACAGCGCGTACCAGTTCCGCGACGAACTCGGGTTGCTTGAGTATGTGGACATTTCCTGTCTGCGACTCGGTGACGCTCCGTTCGACAATTACTGGCTCGACGGGGAAATGATCGGTAGAGGGGTACTCACCAACCGCCAAACCGCCAACCGTTAAACAACCCGAGCATCGAAGGGCGGGGATACAAGTTTGTATCCCCGCCCTTCGATTACTTCGCTCCACCGATCATGGCTTGCATGATCCGGAAATACACATCCGTATTATCCATTACCCCTGTGAACAGGCTGGAGCCACGACCGAAAGCAGACAGCGGCACATCCGACGCGGTGTGTACGGCGGAGTTGCCGGGTACATGACCGGTGATCAGGAAATTACCGGCGGTGTCGCGTGTTATGGGGCTGGCGGGGTACCCCTCGACGAGCGACGGGTTCGTACCGTTCGTTGAGGTTTTGTTGGGAGCCGGGTTCGTCAACCAGTTCTCGTATCGGTCTGCGCCTGCGGCATACCCGATCAATAGTTTGAAATCCGGGTCGGTACTCGCCGGATAGCCGTCCCCGAGGATAGTGTATTGGGGAAACCCCGCCGACTCGTAGACCCCGACCACATCCGCACGCAGATTCTTGGTACCATCCGCCGGTTGCGCATTACTCGCCCCTTTTGCTTGCAGATCCCTGTTGTTGACCCGTGACGCCCCGATGATGTTGGCACCGGAGCATTCATGATCGGCAGTGACAATGACGAGTGTGTCCGGGTTGGCGGTGGCGAAATCCTGCGCGACTTTGATCGCCCGGTCGAACTCGATGGTGTCCATGATCCATCGTTCGCTGTCCATGTCATGCGCCTGCTTGTCAATCGAGGCACCTTCTACCATTAATGTGAAACCGTCTCGATTTTTTTTGAGAACGTCCAGTGCTTTCCCTGTCATTTCATCAAGCATTGGTTGATCGCCGAATCCGTAGTCGTCCACGACAAACGAGTTACCGTTCGGGTTTTTCCCGCCGAGATTCCCTACTGTTGCCCCCCGCCGCTTGGCGATTTTATCCAGCGCAACATTCATGTTACCAAGTTGATACAGACCGAGGAGACGATCCGGCGTTCCGACGCGGTCCAGTTCGCCCCGGTTAGTCGTATAGGTAAATCCTGCCGATTGAAAGCTGGGAATCACGTCGTCGTTCGGATTCGACGCACCCGCAGGGACTTTCCATCCGGTTACAATATCGGCGGGTAATTCGTAATCGGATGTTGCCACTCGCGACGATCCTGCTGTGTTCGCACCGAGAAACCACCGGCGTCCGCCGCCCATTAGTACGCGTAGATGCCCCGAACCGTCCGTCTTTGCCGCTTCCAGCAAATACTGATCAATAATGCCAGTTCCCGCACCCCGATTTGACGTATGCGAGGCAAACGCGGCGGGTGTCGCATCGAAAATATCCGCTGTGGTCACGATACCCGTCACTTTGCCATACTTGCGGAACATATACTCGCCCATATACTCGATCCGGGGGTTATCGAACGCGTTCGTGGTATCGTCCGGGAAAACACCCTCTTCATTGTTACGCCCTTTATTCCCGGTCGAATAACAGTGCGCTCCCGGTGCGGAGTCGGTGACGATGGAGTTTAACGACGAGGTCATGACCAATCCGGTGAACGGAAAGGTATCCATGGTCAGCGGACCGTTCGCTTTCCCCTGAGAAACGCCGCGAAGCATCATGCGGGCGGCGGTGCGATGGGCGATCCCCATGCCGTCCCCGATGAAGATAATCACGTTTTTGGCACGGTCCCCGAGTTTCTTGCTCACATTGACAATTTCGAAGACTCCAGACGCCGTAGTAGTCGCGCCGTTTGATTGGGTAGCCACCACGCGTAGAGACCGGATTCCCGCCGTGTTGTTGCTGTAAGCACGAACCGAGGCGACCGCCGTATTTTCCGCCAGCCCCGTCGCCAGTCCCGTTGTGACCAGCGATGTCCGTCCGGAGCTACCTTTGACTTCTTCCACTAATTGATTGTCAATGTAAAATCGGACGCTGGTTATTGTCGAGCCGGGATCGGGGCGAACGGTTGCCTGAAGGTCGAACCGCTGGTCGGGCAGAAACCGGGCGATGACAGCACCGGAGGAACCGAAGCCGGTCGTCGGTCGGCTCGGAGGCGTCAGGCGAGTGATGACCGGCTCCGCGTTCGACGCGGACGGTAACGCGAGAATCGAGCCTGTCACTACGGCGGCAATCGCCAGATGGCGGCAAAACGGTTGACCTAAAGTACGCATGATGGAAAGTATACCTAACAGTTCGATGGATTCAGGAAACGTTATGGTTTCGGGTTGGTGGCGGATGCCGCGTCGGGCGTGTCCAGCGTCAACCGGAACCAGGAGACGGCACCACTCGCCGACTCCCCCGTTTCTTCCCGCCGTCCAACGGAAAGGGTCCCGGTCAGGAGAAGCGGGCGCGTGGTGAACGGGATCGGCTCTTTGGCGGCATAAGGTAAGACGACTCTCACCGCCTGAGGAGGGAGATCCGCGAAACCGGACTCGTGCTCCTCTACACTGGTCGGTACCGGAGTCAGGATCAGGATGCCGGGCAATGGTTCCTCGCGTTGCACCATATACCCGAGAAGGCGTACCCGTTTCCCGTCGAGCGATTTAATTTTCGGGGTCAGTTGCAGACCGTCTCGTCCGACCGGCGTGACAAAAAAATCGCTCCAGCCCACGTGGGTAACCCCGACCGGGCAGGGTGGCAATCGCGGAGGTATCTGCGGTTCTGTTCGTTGTGCCGACTTTGGAACGTCTTGCGTGATACTGAGAGACGGCTGGGCAACCACCGTCTGTGCAACAGTAGCTGCGAGCGATACAGAAAACAGAACAGACACGAAACGCATGACCTATGTTTACCCTTTCCTGGTCAGAAATATCAAGCGAGCGGCAATACGTCGTCACCATAGCCCATTTAGATTAAGGGAAGTTTAAGAAGTCATAGAAGTCGTGGGGAATCGTTCCACGCCCGTGAATGAGCGACCGGGGCGTGGAACGATTGATCTGTCAGGGAGTGTCCGACTCTGGAAGGTTTGATAGTTCGGGAGCCAAGCTACCCTGCGCGGCATTCAGAAGTCCGCGCATCCCGCCGCTGGGTAACACCCCCGCATTGCTATAAACCGCCAACTTCTCGCGGGAATCCAGAATGTCGAGGTTTCGCAGGGCGAGTTGCCCGATCCGGTCCAGCGGCGAGAACGGCTCCTCCTCGACCCGCTCCATGGATAGACGTTCCGGTTGATAGGTCAGGTGCGGTCCCGTCGTATCCAATAGCGAGTAATCGTCGCCGCGCCGCAGTTCCACGGTCACGGTCCCCGTCACAGCACGACCGACCCATTTCTGCAAGGTATCGCGGATCATCAGGGATTGCGGGTCGAACCAGCGTCCTTCGTAGAGCAGACGTCCTAATTTTCTCCCCATCGTGCGGTAGTTGTCCACTGTACCTTCGTTATGAATCGCCGCGATCAGCCGTTCGTAGGCGAGGAACAGCAACGCCATGCCGGGAGCCTCATAGATTCCCCGAGATTTCGCTTCAATAATGCGGTTCTCGATCTGGTCTGCCATGCCAAGACCATGCCGTCCGCCGATCTCATT
>JACMIS010000872.1 GCA_014381035.1 Armatimonadota bacterium | reverse complement strand
CGGT
The DNA here is from genome assembly GCA_014381035.1 of Armatimonadota bacterium. Next base: position 4,990 of record JACMIS010000872.1, on the reverse strand, counting down.
CGGTCCGGGTAATTGTAATCGTACAAGGGTAGCGCGTAGTGAAGCGGGGTGGAGCCGTGTTTGTCTACGGCGTTCCAACCGGAATATGCAGGCAAGATGAACTTCTACCTTGCCGTCGCCGACGATATTCTGCGACATCCGACCGACGCGCCGACTATCGGACTGATTCTGTGCCGCGATAAGAAACGGATGACCGTTGAGTATGCCCTGCGAAGCACGGAATCCCCCATCGGGGTAGCTAACTTCACGACGGCGTTACCCGCTGATTTCGTCGGTAGCCTGCCGACTATCGCGCAATTCGAGGCAGAACTTAGCGATGACTTCGAGGACAAGCAGTAACAAAACAATAGAAATCAAACACACTACTCACAACGAGACACGCCCCAATTATCCTGACCGAGGAGTTTCCCGGTCAACGCTTCGCCCCGGAGGATAATGTCAATCATCGTCCCACGGGTCGTGGGGTTTGCCGCCGAGGATTCGTTTTCCGCCGCTAGCACAGACGAAGGGTGGGGTTACCGCCTGACGGATCGCGACGCGGACTGCCATGGCGCGGGAGCCGTCGAACTTCGCATTCGCAATGTGCGTGATCTGCTGGTACTGCGCCACTGGCATACGCAACGTGAAGTGCCAGCCCCGAACACAGATACGTTCCCGCTCTACCGGGACAGGACCGCCCTTTTTGAGAACGCCAGCAACCGCGTCGCGCAGGATTTCGGAAACGTGCCCACGCCAGAGTTTGCCGTCGTTCGCATCCCTATAGCGTTGTTTGAGGATGTTGATCGCGTCCAGCGTCGGTTGGTTGATAGCGAACCGCACCGACGCCGAAGGTCCTAACGGTTTCGCCCCTCTCCCCATATAGCGTGGTTCGTCAGTCAGTGACGGTCCGAAAACGGGTTGAAAACCGGGTTTCTCTGCACAACGATCACGCTCCCAATTGCGGCGTTTGCGGTCACAGTCAGCACAACGACTTGATTTTCTGCCGCTCGGCTTCGTGAAATTGTGGTGCTTGCCGCAACAGGAACACGCGCCCGCCGCGATGCGCGACGTGTAGATTCGCCGGTCTCGTTCTCTTGCCTTCTCCGCACAAGATTTACACCGGGTTCCGGTCGCACCATTCGGCTCTACAGGTTCACGAGGTCTGCCGCATAGACCACAGTTTCCGGCAGCCACGTGTCCCGCATACCGTCTTTTCATCGCATCGTTGTGCTTGCTCACACGTTCTATTTTACATCAGCAAACAGGTCGAACGATTACAAAATGTTTCCGACACGGGTATAACAGACGAAATGACTACAAACATAGTCTTTAGATTGCGTCCGGACGCCACCTCAAGACTATTCCGTCGGCAACCGACAATCCCGGTAGAAATAAACGTCTTAGAGGAAGCCATATAGTATCCGATGAGCACAACCAACGAGCAACAGCCATGGCAACAACAGCCGATAATGCCCGGTAGCGAATTCGCGCAACCGAAACGACGCGGTAGTACGCGCCGAACGATTCTGATTGCCTTATCGGGCGTGGTAGCACTCGTCTGCGGCAAATTGTTACATACCACCACTGTTATTGGCGGCGACGCAGGACCGTTATCCCCGATTACGACATTCAATAATCCGCGCGGCGAGTTTCCCGGCAAGGCGAACCGGTTGAACATCCTGCTCCTCGGCGTTGATTACTCGTACCTGTGGCGCAAGAATAATGTCGCGTTGAACGGGGCGCGTTATACGAAGGAATCCCGCTCCGACACGATCATGATGCTGTCGCTGGATATGGATACGCAAAAAGTGTCCGCGCTGTCTATTCCCCGCGACACCTGGGTCACCGACCCGACCGGGCATCGGGGCAAGATCAACGGGGCGTACAAGCGCGGCGGTGCCTCTCTGGCGGCACGTACCGTGGCGGAACTGCTAAGAGTCACGCCGGATTACTATGTCGCGGTCAAACCGGATGCCGTGAGGTCGGTCGTTGATGAATTGGGCGGTGTGAATGTGGAAACCATCGACGCGATGAAGTACGACGATGCCGCTGCCGGTCTGCACATTGACCTGCCCGCCGGTCCGCAGACGATCAACGGGGAGCAGGCTGTCGGCTTCGCCCGCTTCCGCGAAGCGGACACGGTGGAGCGCGACGCGAGCGGCAGGGGCATTCCCACCGGGCGCAAAGACAGCAACGGCAACCCCATTTTCCGGCGCAAACCCGCCAGCGCGGTGCGTCATTCCAAAGAAGAAGGCGATGTCCGCCGCATGGCACGCCAGCAACAGTTGATTCAGGCGGTCGCCGAAAAGGGCAAGCAGCCCGTGAACTGGTTGAAAGCCGACCACGTCGTGGATGCCGCGCTGGATCACGTCGAAACCGACTTGTCCCGAAGACAACTCTTCGCGCTCCTTCTTCTGTTCAAGGGGTTGCAAACCGAACAGATGCAGACCGCGACGCTGGAAGGGCATGGCTTTACGCCGCGCGGCGCGACATACCGGTTCGTGCCCGACGAGCGCAAGAAACAGGCGATGGTGGAGTGGCTCCTGAAAGGTGACGAGGCGGCGGCGAACCGCCTGACGGTGGTCACCGTCCGAAACGGAACTACGGTTCCCGGTTTAGCCCGGCGCGTCGCCACACTGCTGTGCAACCAGGGGTTCGACGCAAGACCGATGGATACCGCCGGACTTGGCAAGGACGACGAGGTAAGCGCGACGCGCATCGTGTATGGAAAAGCAGCAATCGCCCCGCGCGCCCGGCGTATTCAACAAGTTTTGGGCGGCGGGAAAGCCGTTAAAGAAGCCCGTCCCGATACGACGGGCGCGAGCGGAAATACCGCTGACGTGACCGTGATTTTAGGGCGCGACCTGGCAAGCGTCGGCGGCGAAGGGGAGCAAACGATCCCGAACGGTTCAAAAAGGCTGGCACACTCGCCGAATGCGGATTCCAGCACGATAAAGCGAAGCCCGTAAGCCTTCGTTCCAAAAAAACAGATCACGAAACGCTCCACCCCATTGAAATCGCGTATTTTCATCCGCAAATCGGTACGTATTCGGCGAGTGTGCCAGCCTTTCTGAGGGGTTCACAAGTCTGCCAGGACTTCTTTGATAGTGTGCCGAGCGTAGCTGACCATGGCGGGGCTGGTGTGCAAATAATAAGGGAGGGCGATCAGTCCGACGGAAAGTGCCCACCCGCGACCTCGCGCCCAGGTCGCGTCATCTACCTGTAGTGCCGAGCGGAAGACGTCCCGTGACTCCGCGGGTAGGAGATTCCATGCGACGATCAGGTCGCACGCGGGATCGCCGACGCCCAGTCCCCCGAAGTCGATGACGGCGGTCAGCCGACCTTGCTGAGCCAGCAGATTGCCAGGTTGCAGATCTCCGTGTACCCAGACCGGCAACCGATGCCACGTGGGGACTTGCAGGGCGGCATCCCACGCTATCGTCGCCCTCTCAGTGTCGAGTATGCCACGTAGGGAAGCTATCGCTGAACGCACGGCAGCGTCTCGCATTGCCAACGGTACGCCACGTTCAAAGTTATGCGCCCCGGAGAGCGGCCCGCCTGCAGGATCTATCTGTTGCAGAGCGGACACGAATTGTGCCAGATCCCTCGCCGCTTGGGAAGGATCGGCGAGGCGTTCGAGGGTGGCGTTCTCGCCCTCGAGCCACCGGCAGACGGACCAGTGCCAGGGGTACCCCTCGCCCGGTTCACCCATTGCGAGCGGGACGGGAATGGCAAGTGGTAGGTGCGGGGCGAGTTGCGGCAACCACTGTCGCTCCTTTTTCACCTGACCAATAGCCCAGTGAACACGGGGCAGTCGCACGGTCATATCGTCACCGAGGCGATAGATCGCATTATCCGTTCCGCCGGAAGGAACCGAACGGACGGGAAGGTCTGCCCACTGCGGAAACTGCGCTGCGAGCAACCGGCGCACAAGAGTTGCGTCGGTGTCCACCTCGCCGACGTGCATTCTACTCGCCGCCACTGACACCGCCTTGAACTGCGATTGACGTCATGACTAAATTATACCCTCAGAGGGCTATAGGAGATATTACGGAATCAATCCGGACTAGTGACGCAAAACGGGCGGGCAATTATTGTCCGCCCGTTCTTGCTTGATGCCGATTTTCGGTTAGTCTTCTTTGATGCGGGCGATGACCGGGTCTTTGACCATGACCAATTTGCCGTTCTCCACCTCGAAGACGCCCGTCGCGCCGTTCTCGATCAGTTCCACGTCGTGGCTCGCCATCAGGATCGTTCCCTCGATGCGCGACAACGCCTCAATCAAGACCGCCCGTGCCGCCGGGTCCAAATGGTTCGTCGGTTCGTCCAGCAGGTAGAAGTTCGCCGGTCGGAGCAGGAACTTCGCCAATGCGACGCGAGAACGTTCGCCGCCCGATAAAACGCCGACCTTCTTGAACACCTCGTCGCCCCGGAACAGGAGCCGCGCCAGCAGTCCCCGCGCCAGTTCCTCGACGGCGTGATCCAGGCCGTACAGTGTTTCCTCGATCACCGTTCGGTTCGCAATCAACGCCTCCGCCTGATGCTGGGCGAAATAGGCGACGACAGTTTTCGGGCGAATCTCTATCGTGCCGCTCGTTATCGGTTCTGTCCCCGCGACCAGTTTTAAAAGCGTGGACTTACCCGCACCGTTCGGTCCGACCAGGGCTATTTTGTCGCCGCGCACGATCTCCAGCGTCACGCCGTCCAGAATCGTCCGGTCGCCGTATGCCTTTACGACGTTTTTAATCGTCACCGGGTCGGGCGATGACGCGGGCGGCGGCGGCAGTTGCAGGTAGATCGTCTTCTGGCGATCACGCGGCTTTTCCTTCATGTCCAGTTTGTCGAGCATTTTCATGCGCGACTCGACCAGACCCGCCTTGGACTTGTTGCCTTTGAACTTGGCGATGAACTCGCGCACATCCGCCAGTTCCTTCTGCTGGGCTTCGTACTCTTTGACCTGACGGTCGTGCGCTTCCTGCTTCTGTTGCTGGTAGTCGTCGTAGTTGCCCTT
>JACMIS010000871.1 GCA_014381035.1 Armatimonadota bacterium | reverse complement strand
TAATCAGTAGTGCAATGGTCTTCGGCAGACCGCGACCGGACGGATTCACGGGAGTTGTCAATGTGACAATCACGCCGCCCTAGCCGGGCAGTAGCACGTTGCAAATCGAAAAGGGGTTTCCAGACAGCGATTCCTGGTATCAGATTGCGAATGTGCCGGTGACGCCTACGGCACAAACCGGGACGACTCCCGTGTCTCAGAGCGTGTATCTGAACAACCTGAGTGGTGGTTGGGTTCGGTGTCGTATCGTCGCCAACGGCACGCCATCCGCGTGGTGTTCGCCCGTTCAGGTGCTTATTGTCCCGTAAATAGGGACAACGCGAAAGTCCCGCAGAGCGATTCGCTCTGTGGGACTTTCGCGTTGTTTCCTGTCTCGATCTATTGCAGGATGACGTGAAACGGCTTACTGCTTCTCAGCGTTACGCAGGTGTCGCATCACGTCGGCGATTTCGGTTTCTAAGTTTGTGAAGTTGGCTTCCACGGAAAGCCGCCCGGTGTATCCGGCGTCGCGCAAGGTGCGGAACAGGGCGGCGTGGTCGTATTCGCCCTGCCCCGGCGCGACGCGTTTGGTATCTGCCGTGTGGACGTGCGCGATAAACGGGGCGTGTTCCGCGATCACCGAGATCGCCTCGTTTTCGAGTTCCATGTGGTAGGTGTCGGCGAGCACCCGTATTCCGGGATGGTTCAATATCGCCGCGTATTCCGTAACCGCTTCCGCCACGGTGTTGATGATGTTGCACTCGCCCTGATTGAGTGGTTCGATGGCGATAACGATACCGGTCTCCTCGGTCGCTTCGGCGCAGATGCGCAGAAAGTCGCGTATCTGCTCTGCCGCGCTTTCTTTTGCGAATCCGTCGGGAACGCGGCGTGCCCCGCCACTGCCGAAAACAATCACTTTGCCGCCGATCTCCCGCGCCCGGCGCAACGCGGTGAAAACATAGTCGCGCACGGTCGCGCTGTCCGCCAGTTGGTCGGGTTCGCCAGTGATGCGAAGCGTACCGGGAAGGAACACGTTAAAGGTTTCGACAGGAAGGGGGAGGGCGAGGAAGGTGTCGCGCTTTTCCGCCCACGCGCTCTCGTCGGTTAACGGTGACAGGGCACCGGTCACGCCCAGCTCGATAAAATCTACGCCCGCGTCCGCGAGGATTGGAGCCTTGTCTGCCCCGGCACAAACGCCCAGTTTCATTCGTTCATTCTCCCCCTTCAACGTAGCATGGATTGATATAGGTTGTCAAAGTTCCGGGGATTTTGATACACTTCCGGTATGCTTGCGCCCTACATTATTCGTTACATCCTATCCTCGCTGGAAGGTACTCCTCTGGTACTTTCCGCCCTGGTCGCCGATCTACCCCCGGACTCGCCCGTCTGGGACGCCCGACCCGACCCCGAGCGGTTCACGTTGCGGGAAATGATCGCCCATCTCGCCGATTGGGAGCCGGTTTGCCGGGAGCGGATCTTCCGAACGCGCACCGAGGCAAACCCACATCTGCCGAACTGGGACGAGGATCAAGCCGCCGTGATCGGGGATTACGCGCACACGAACCCGTATGAATCGCTCCTCTGGTTTACCGAGCGTCGCGCCGCGACCGTGGCACTGCTCACCGCACTGCAGGGCGAAGAGTGGAACCGCACCGCCGAGCGCGAGAATGTCGGCACGCTGTCTATCGAACGGCAGGCGTTCCTGATTCTGGCACATGACGGTTTTCATCTGCGGCAGGCGGTCGAACTGAAAGCCGCGCCGTGAATCTGGTTTTCGCCGCTGTCGAACCGCCCCTCGCGGACGCCTGGGAAGTTTTTTGCGGCGATCTGCCGTTCGTCACCGTCCATCGCGGCTCGATTTTCGATGTCGAGTGCGACGCCGTCGTGTCGCCCGCGAATTCGTTCGGCTTTATGGATGGTGGCATAGACCTGTTCTACTCTCAGTTTTTCGGATGGCATGTCGAATCGCGCTTGAAAAAGATCATTCGGGAGCGTCACCATGGCGAACTGATCGTCGGCGCGGCGGAGATCGTTAAAACCGACCATGCGAAAATCCCCTATCTCATCGCCGCGCCGACGATGCGTGTCCCGATGATCTTAAAGGACTCTGTCAACCCATACCTCGCCGCCCGCGCCGCATTGCTACTGGTGAAAGAGTATGTTTTCCCGGACGGTACGCCGATAGCGGACGTAGTAAAAACAATAGCTTTTCCCGGCATGGGAACCGGTGTCGGGCAAGTCCGCCCGGATGTGTGCGCCCGCCAGATGCGCGTGGCGATAGACGCGATCCTGCTCGACAAAGCACCGCACCCGGTCTCGTGGGCAATCGCCGAGGAGCGGCATTTAGCCATGCAAGGCTTGGCGTTCCGCGATCTACAACGTCCGTAATGGCGCGGAGATGTATTATGCCCGCCGACGCTTTGCTTGACAAAGTAATCGAACTGACATACCATAACCCCCGTATGGCAACTGTAACTCCCGCTGCCGCTTCTGCTTCCGATGCTCCCGCGCCAAAACCGTCCACCGCCGGTATCGCACGGGCGGCAGGGTTGACGGTGATACTTGTGCTTCTGTCCCGGATCACCGGCGTGCTACGCGACACCGCGCTCGCGTATCAATTCGGGCGCGGGGACACGGTGACTATCTTCCGCGCCGCGTTCGGGGTGCCCGACATCATCTCGCTGATACTCGCGGGCGGCGTCATGTCGTCGGTTTTCGTGCCCATCTTTACGCGCTACGTTTCCGAGGACAAGGAAGAAGACGCGTGGCGGGCGTTCGGCTCGATCATCTCGATTGTCGCAGTCGTCGTCGCGGTCGTTGTCGTCGGCATGGAACTGTTTGTCGTCCCGCTCACGCGCTTGCTCAACCCGAAGTTCTCGCCGGAAGGCGTCCTCGAAACGGCGCGGTACACACGGATTCTGCTTCCCGTGCAGTGGCTTCTGCTCGTCGGCGGTCTGATGATGGGAACGCTGTATGCGCGGAAACGCTTCCTCGTGCCCGGTCTCGGTCCCGTTCTGTATAATGTCGGGCAGATCGTCGGTTGCGTCTTCTTCGGCGCGAAATACGGTCTTTCGGCGGTCGCCTGGGGCGCGGTCGGGGGCGCGTTTTGCGGCAGTATCCTGTTGCCTGTCTGGGATATGATTCGCGGCGGCGTCCGGTGGTACCCCGGTTTCGACCTTCGTCATCCCGGCGTCCAGACGATGGGAAAGTTGATGGGAACGGCGGTTCTCGGTTTGTCCCTTTCCCAACTGAACATGTGGCTGACCGCCCGTGTCTTGCCTGACGACGACCGGCTCGCCGCGTTAACGAACGCCTATAACGTCACGCAAATGCCTATCGGTGTCTTCGCGCAAGCGTTCGCCATCGCGCTCCTGCCGACGATTTCGGTCATGGCGGGCAAAAAAGATTGGGAAGGATACCGGACGGCGGTAAGCGACGGACTGCGCCGCGTCTTCTTCCTGACGATCCCTGCCTCGACGATTTTATGCGCTCTGGCGTACCCGGTTATCCGACTGCTTTTCGTCGGCGGCAAATTCACCGAAACCGATGTGCCGATGGCGGCGAACGCGTTGGTGGGTTACGGTGTCGCCACGTTCGCATGGTCCGGCTCCGCGATTCTGGCGCGCGGTTTCCACGCCGTGCAGGATACGCGTACCGCGGTTCTGGTAACGACACCGATGGTCGTACTATTTTTCGTCTCGGCGCAGTTTTATACCAAATGGAACCCGGACGGATATATCGGACTTGCTTTGATCACGTCACTGTGCGGGATAATCGCGATGGGGTCGTTGCTCGCGCTCCTGCACCGCAAAACAAAGGGCGGTCTGGATCTGCCCGGAATCGCCGCCAGTACCGCTAAAATCACCGCAACATCACTGGTGGTCGGGGCAGGGGCATGGTTTGCCAATCAGGCACTGGAGCCGTTCCTGCCGGGCGGGAAGGGTGGCGCACTGATCGCACTTCTCGTTGTCGGGGGCGGTGCCTGCGTCGCTTATGCCGTGCTGTGTTATTTGCTACGGGTGCCGGAGTTGTGGACGATCCGGGAAATGTTTCGCAAACCACGGGTGCCGACGGGTGCGACGGACGAACCGGGTGCGGTATCCTGATGGTAATATGACACCGATTGCAACAACGCCCCGTGTCTCGGTTTCGACATGGGCATTACACCCGCTGATTGGCACGACATACCCCGGACGACCCGGCGACCCGTCCGCCTTCATGATCGGCTCCACGCCGGGGACGCTGGATCTGTTGGATGTTCCCGCGAGCCTTGCCAAGCGCGGCATCAAGACGATGGAGTTGTGCCACTTCCACCTGCCGCCCGACAGTACATATCGTGACGAATTCAGTGCCGCCGTCCGCGAATCGGGTGTCGAACTGTGGAATGTTTTGATCGATGACGGCGATATTGTTCATCCCGAGCACGGCGGGCGGGACACCGAATTTGTACGCGAATGGCTGGATGTCGCGGGGATGCTCGGGGCGCGGTGCGCCCGCGTGATTGCCGGAAAGCAGCCCCCGTCGCCGGAAACGCTCTCCAACGCGCAAGACCGCTTCCGTGCGTTGGCGATGGAAGGGTATCTGCGCGGCGTGCGGGTGATGACGGAAAACTGGTTCCCGACCCTCGACGCGCCGGACTCGATACACACTCTTTTCGCCGAACTTGGCGGTGTGATCGGTTTTTGTTTCGACTTCGGCAACTGGGACAATCGGGACGACAAATACGACTCGTTGCGACAGATCGCGCGTTACGCCGAATCGAGCCACGCGAAGTGCCGGATCGACGCGAACAGCGTGATGGACGAGACCGATTGGCGACATTGCCTCGATATTCTCGCGCGGACGGGATACGCCGGACCCTACACGCTTGTCGCGTCCGACCCGAACGACACCTGGGGCGGGATCGAGCGGCAGGCAGAGTTTTTGCGCGAGAACAGGTACACTTTAGACGATACGCCTTAGAAAGTGGACCGAATGAACGTAATGAATGACTCTCTTACCCGCCGCGCCTTGCTGGTGTCCGGGCTCTCCACAGGCTTCGCACTCGCCGTGCAACCCATCGCCGAAGCCGCAATCACTACCGATTCCGCTGGCTTGATCGCGGACGAGACACGGATCAAAGCACCGGACGGGCTTATGGTTCCTGCGTATCAGGCGTACCCGGCGCACGGCGCGAACCTTCCCGTGGTCATCGTCGTGCAGGAGGTGTTCGGGGTGCACGAGCACATCAAGGATGTGTGCCGACGCTTCGCCAAACGGGGCTATTTCGCCATCGCGCCCGAGCTGTTTGCACGGCAGGGCGACGTGTCGAAACTCAAGGACATTCCACAGATCCTTGAAGTCGTCGGCAAAGTCCCGGATACGCAGGTCATGAGTGACCTGGACGCTACCGTGGCGCACGTGAAAGCGACCGGGATTGTGGATGCCGCGAAACTTGCGATCACCGGTTTCTGCTGGGGCGGGCGCATCGTCTGGCTGTATGCGGCGCACAACCCGCAGGTGAAAGCCGGGGGAGCGTGGTACGGCACGCTCGCGAAAGGCAGGGGACCCGTCGCGCCGACAACGGCGGTCAGCATCGCGCCGACCCTCACCGTGCCGGTGCTCGGTCTATACGGCGGGAAAGACACCGGGATTCCGCTCGCCGATGTGGACGCGATGAAAGCGGCACTCGCGACCGGGAAAAGTGGCTCGCAAATCATCGTTTACCCGGACTCCGAACACGGCTTCCACGCCGACTACCGCCCGTCCTACAACGAAACAGACGCGAAAGACGCCTTCGCGAAACTGCTCGCCTGGTTCAAAGATCACGGGGTATAAGTGGTTGGGTTGTTGGGAAAGGGAGAATCACCCAACAACCCAATCACCTACTTCAAAATCGCCATGCCCGGTTTCTGCCCCGGTTTCTTCTGTTTCGCCAGAACCGTGTCGTGTCGCTCCGACTCTTTGGTATCCGGGTAGTCCTTCGTGTAGTGCAGTCCGCGGCTTTCCTTACGCTCCTGCGCCGAGCGGATGATCAGTTGCGAGACGAGGCACAGATTGCGCAGTTCGAGCAGGTCTTCCGTCGGGCGGCAGGTCGCGTAGAGCATGTCCACCTCCTCGGCGATCACGGAAAGCGCGGCGGATGCTTGCGCGAGCCGTTTGTCGGAGCGCACGATGCCGACGAAGCGCGTCATCGCGGTCTGGATGCGCTGTTTCAACGCCTGGGTATCGGCGATCTGTACCCGCCCCCGATAGGGACGGAACGGCTCGACTTTGTCGCAATCCACGGTCGGCAGGGTGTCGCCGAACTCCTGCAAAAACTCGAACGCACGGTGTGAAAATACCAACCCCTCCACAAGTGAGTTGGACGCGAGCCGGTTCGCGCCGTGGACCCCGGTACAGGTGACTTCGCCCGACGCGAACAGGCGCGGGAGACTGGTCTGCCCATCCAGGTCGGTAATAACGCCCCCGCAGGCGTAATGCGCGGCGGGTACCACCGGAATCGGCTCGACGGTCATGTCAATCCCGTAGGAAAGGCACCGGGCATAGATGTTCGGGAAACGGTGGCGGATCTCTTCCGCTTCTAAATGCGTGCAGTCCAGGAACATACACTGGACGTTCTGCTTTTTGATCTCGGCGTCAATCGCGCGGGCGACGATGTCGCGCGGAGCCAGATTACCGCGTGCGTCGTAATCCTCCATAAAGGCGCGTCCGTCCTTATCGCGCAGGATGCCGCCTTCGCCGCGCACCGCTTCCGAAATCAGGAATGAGCGTGCGCCGGGATGGAACAGCGTGGTCGGGTGGAACTGGATGAACTCCATATTCCCGACCGTGGCTCCGGCGCGAAACGCCATCGCCATGCCGTCGCCGGTCGCGATAGACGGGTTCGTGGTATGCGTGTACACGTTCCCGCATCCACCGGTAGCGAGCAACACGGCGCGGTTGGCGAGAAACGTGATGATTTCACCGTCCGCCGTGTCCAGAACATACACCCCCGCTACCGCGTTCTCGTCGTCGGTGGTCTTTGCGAAGTCGATGCCCGCGTGATGTTCGTACACGGCGATGTTCGGGTGCGCGTTGAGTT
>JACMIS010000870.1 GCA_014381035.1 Armatimonadota bacterium | reverse complement strand
GCGGTGATCGTCCGCTGCAACTGCAGGTTCGCCCCGAACACACAGGCTTCGCGCATCACACCACGCACGACGATCCGGGCCGTATCGTCGTTCTCCCATTCGATCCCCGCGAATGTTTCATCGGCGGGGATGTGCGACAGATAGCCGTGTATCCCCAGATGCTCGTCGCCGTCCACATTCGCCGCGCCCGCGTTGGACAACCCGCAACCGGTCAAAAGACCGCCGTGGAACGACCGCAGCCAGCCGCGCCCGTTCGGCTGCGACTGATCCAGCGCATGCGAATGCACCGTGCCCGTCGCCGACTGCCACGCGAACGGGATTCCGTTATACGACGCCGCGCCGATATCCATTCCGCGCGACATAAGGACCGTGAAATCCAGTCCCCCACCCGTCCGCACACGCACCCCGCGCATCCCGTCTGCCACGCCTTCGTCGTAGGTAAACCGCTCGACACCCGCGATCTGGGAAAGGCTACCGACCCGTTCGGAAAGTTCACGGCGAGTCCATTCTCGCCCGAAAAGATATATTGCCATGCGGCTATTTTACGCGAGTCGATTCGCTGGTGTAAAGCCTGCGGAGTTCGGATGCAAGCGGTCTCACGCCGGGACCGGGTACACTGGACTCGCTCATGAAATTGCTATCGTACGTCCTTCTGACCGCCTCCCTTGTTTCCACCGCCCCTTCGCTAGCGAAGGATGTAACGACACTTGCCGCTCTCGAAACGCCGCCCGTTCAAGTAGCCATCACGGCGGACGGCAGCAAGCTGTTTGCCGTTGACCCCGCCGAAGCGTCCGTCCAAGTCTGGAATATGGCAACCGGGGATCTGATCCGCGTATTTCCTGCGCCGGGGGCGGTGGGTCCTGTCGCGATTTTAGCAGACGGACGGCTGGCGGTGGCGGTACGCAAAGCGGTCGGACCGATGCTCCTCGGTACTCCACCGCTTCCCGAACCGCTGGACAGCGTGAACATCCTTTCGGCGGACGGCAAACCGGTCGGCATAACTCTGCTCTTCCCGGATACAAATCTTCGCCGCTCGATCACCTCGCTTGCCGTCACGCCGGACGGGAAGAAGCTCATCGCCAGCACATACTCCCTGACCCGCAGAACTGGCAGGACCGACGGCGAAATTCTCCCGCTTAACAACAGGCTACCGGCACAGTACGGTGAGATTGCGGCGTGGACACTCGCGGATCCGAAGCGGCCCGCCGAATGGCTGGCACGGTACAAGGGTTCGGGCATCGGAAGGATAGCGACACTCGGTCCGAAAGCCGGGCTCGCAATGTTTTCGAACGGGAGTGTTCCCCCGTCTTTATTTACCTACCAGGCAACGGCAGGGACACCCCTGATCAACATCCCTAATTTCGGGGGGCGACCGATCGGAGGAGACCAGACACCCGTTCCTACCGCGTTGTCTCCCGACGGGAAATGGATCGCGGCGGCTACCCGGGACCGCCTGACTGTTCGCCCCGCCGACAGTGAAGCCGGATCAGATTCCGAAAAAGAGATCCTGGTGCGGGGGCCGATCCGCGACGTGGTCAGCCTGACTTTTTTGCCGAAACATCCCGCGCGG
>JACMIS010000869.1 GCA_014381035.1 Armatimonadota bacterium | reverse complement strand
GCGGATACTATGGGAAGCGAGTTCGGCGAGGAGACCGAATCGGTCGGCGCGGACGCGGTCCCGGCGTAAACCGGTAAACGGAGCAAGTATGGTGACGCGGGTAATCAAATCCACCCGGCAGGTCGTCCGGCGCAAATATTCCGGCTTCTCCCTGAAGGAAGCCATGCAACTGGTACCGCAGGAGCAGTTCACGAAGTGGGCATTGCAAGCGGTGCCCCTGCCACCGAGTGCGATGCTCCAAGAAATAATGGCGCGGTTCGAGTCGTTCGACCTCACCGGGTCGGAACCGGCAAAGATATTTCTGATCGACACCGTATTTCTGGAGATTGTACCGCGTCACCCGAAGCTGAAAGTCTGGAAAGGGGAGCCGTTAGAAACGGACACGCTTTCCGGCTTCGCGGACTACTTAATCGCTCCGAAACGCGCTTACGTCGAAACGCCCCTTTTATGCGTCACGGAGGCGAAAAAAGACGACTTCGAGGGCGGTGAAGTGCAGTGCGTCGCGGAAATGGTGGCGTGTCGCTGGAATAACGAGCAGAGCGGACTTCGCGCGCCCGTTCACGGTATCGTCAGCAACGGACAGGTGTGGCAGTTTTATCGCCTTTCTCTCCAAAACACGGTAGATCAATCGCGCCTGTTCACGATGGACGCGCTTCCCGACCTGCTGGGGGCACTGGATCATGTGTGCGAGGAATGTGCGAAAGTGGTGTCGTGAACAGTGAAACATCTCCCGAAGAATGGCACCCCGCCGTTTCGCGCGTCGCGTCACTCCCGGTCGGGGCGACCGTACTGCTTCTCGGCGGTACGGATACCGGAAAAACAACCTTCGCCGCACAGGTCGCCCGCACCCTTGCCGGGGATTCCGAACGCATCGCGGTCGTGGATGCCGACATCGGGCAGAGCGAGATCGCGCCGCCGGGCACGGTCGGGGTGGCGTGGGCGCGGCCCGACGCCGAACGGCTTTCCGACCTGAAACCAGCGGGGACGTTTTTCGTCGGCGCGTTTTCGGCGTCCACGCTGCCGCTCGAACACGCCTCCGCGACCGCGCAGGCGGTGCGCCACGCGCGGGAGCGGAACGCCGAGCGGATTCTGGTGGATACTTCCGGGTATGTCACCGGACCCACGGCGCGGCGGCTGAAATGCGCGAAAGCGTCGCTGATCCAGCCCGCCTTGATTCTCGCCTTCGGTGCGCCGGAGAACGGCGAACTGGACTCCCTCGCGCAATCCGCCGCCGCCGTGTGCGGGGCGGAACTGCTCGCGGTCCCGGTCCCGGAAGGGGTACAAAAGAAGCCGAACGCGCAGCGCGCGACGCGCCGCCAGACCCGCCTCGCCGCCTACTTCGGCGAAAAACCGATCGGGGTGACGGTGCCGATGGACAAAATCGTGACGCTGGGCGGCACGCTCGGCACCGGCACTGCGATCGCCCCGCACCTCGCGCAGTGGGCGGGCGACGCCCTACGTATGCCGGTGGTGCGCGGCGAGATGGCGGGGGATGTGCTGACGCTGTTTCTCGGCTGGAGGGCGCGACCCGACTGGGAAGGTCTGTCCGGCGCGGTCGCGGACCATTTTCGGGCGCGCACCGTGCGCGTGGTCTCGCTCCCAACGCATGTCGGCGTACTCGTCGGTCTGCACGACGACACCGGGCGGCTTTTCGCCCTCGGTCGCTACGTCGGGTTCGACACTGAGTCCGTCGGGGTGGTAGTGGTGGTGCCGGGTGGCGCGGCGGCGCACGCCGCTGAGCGTACGCGCCTCCTCGCCTTCGGCAGGGTGCGCACCGACGAACGCGGCGCCACCATCGCCGAATTGAAACCAAACGAACTGTAAAGCCGTAGATTGGGGTATACGAAACCCATGAGCCTACCCGTAAACACATCCCCCAAGAATAATAATCACCCGGAAGAAGGCGACACGAACAACAGCTGGTCGGTTCGTATCGCCAAGGTATCCGGCATCCCGATCCGCCTGCACTTTACGTTTATACTGTTGCTGGCGTTTATCGGGATCTCCGGCTGGGGGAGTACCGGTCTCGCACAGGTCGGTCTTTTGATCGGCGTGTTCACCTGCGTGGTACTGCACGAATTAGGACATTCACTCGTGGCGCAACGCTACGGATACGTGGTCCGTGACAT
>JACMIS010000868.1 GCA_014381035.1 Armatimonadota bacterium | reverse complement strand
TAATGCCCACAAAACCAGTGCGGGAAGTTTCGCACCAGGTCGGCGACGCTCTCACCGAAGCGGCGGCGTGCCAGAGCCGCGCCACCCGCGCCCGAGTTGTTGGATATTACCAGCGCGAATCGCTCGTCCTGCGCCGCCGCCCAGAGCGCGGCTTTACCCAGGCGTGAATGCCCCATCAAGGCGACCCGACGGGCGTCAACGGCGGGATCGGTTTCCAGATAGTCCATGATACGGCTTAGCCCGTATGCCCATATCCCAATCGCTCCGCAAGCGGCACCAGCATCCAATCTTCTGGCTTCCCCCAGAACCGCGAGCATCGCCACTCTCCCGCTCCCGTTGGCATCCGGCTGGATTTCACCGTAACAGGCGGTCGCCACCGCATAGCCGCGCTTGAGTACCATTTCTACCTGCCAGCGACTCGATTGCTCACCACGGACGGATTTGGGAAGACGCCAGAAGTATTGCCCGAGGTCGCTATCACATTCCCACTGCGGCACGATAGCGACGGCGGGGTCATCACTGACGGTGTGATTCCCGAAGAAGTTCAAGCCGAGAAAGACAGGGCAGGGTTTCGGCGCGTCCGTCGGCACATACAAAAGTAAATGGAATCGCGCTTCGCCGATGCAGACGGCGATTTCTTTGCGCATGGCGAGTCCGCCAAACGCCATCCCCTCCGCAACGATCTCAAACCGGACCGACTCGCTGACAACCGGCGTTCGCCCGAAGATGTTGTCGGCGAAAAGACGCAGTAGTTCCGGTCGCCGTTTCTGTTGCCATGTCATTATGTCCGCAACCGGCGTGCCGTCTCTGAGCGTCAATAGTTCCGGCAAAGTATAAGCGGCAACTATCGCTTCGTCGTAATTTGGCATGGCCTTTTCTTTTTCTGTCCTTCGCGGACGGCGCCAACACTTTGTTGGATCGATTTCACCTGCGGTGCTATATTTCTGTTTGGTGGTTCTGGTTCGGTCCTTTCCCGCGCATTTGCCGATTCCGGTTTCAACATTCCATGTTGAAACCGGAATCGGCAAATGCGCGGGAAAACAGCAAGGGCTAACCCGGCTCGCCCCACTGGAAACCGCACCGCAGGTGAAACCGATCCAACAAAGTGTTGGCGCCGTCCGCGAAGGACAGAAAAAGAAAAAGCCAGTTTAGCCGCGCACGTGCTTGTTGAAAAAGTCGAGCGTGCGCTTCCATGCCAGTTTCGCGCTTGCTTCGTCGTAGCGCGGCGTCGTATCGTTGTGAAAGCCGTGATTCGCCCCCTCATACATGTGTGCCGCGTAGGGCACCTTTTGCGCTTTCAGCACTGTCTCGTAGGCGGGCCATCCCGCGTTCACCCGTTCGTCCAGTCCGGCATATTGCAAAAGCAAGGGAGATTTTACTTTTGCGGCATCTTCGGCGTTCGGTTGTCCGCCGTAGAAGGGCACCCCTGCCGCAAGGTCCGAGCCGAGTCGTACCGCCAGCATATTGACCACCGCCCCCCCGAAACAGAAACCGACCGCGCCGACCTTTCCGGTGCAAGCGGGATTCACTTTCAGCCACTGCGCCGCCGCGATGAAATCCTCGTTCATTTTCGCCCGGTCAACCGTTCGGAACAGTTGTCCACCCTTCTCATCGTCACCGGGGTAGCCACCCACCGAAGTCAGACCGTCCGGTGCAAACGCGATAAAGTTTTCCGTCCCCAGCCGCCGTGCGACATCCTCGATATACGGGTTCAAGCCACGATTCTCGTGAATGACGAGTACACCCGGCAATTTCCCCGTTGCCTTTGCCGGACGCACCAGATAGCCCTTGATACTGGTGTTGCCCTTCGGCGAGGAGACGGTGACATACTCCGTTTTGATCCGGCTGTCGGTCTTGGGGATCTGTTCTGCCCAGGCATAATTCGGGCGCAGACTTTCCCAGATCGCGGTGACAGTCAGAGCACCGGTCGCGAATTTCTGCGCACCCTCCAGAAAGGCGCGGCGATCAATTCCACCATGCACATAGGTGTCAAACAGGTTCAGCAACTCTTGCGGATAGTCCGCCGCTTGTTTTCGTTCCATTGGAAATTCCGTTCTATGACAAGGCTCAATATCGAGCGATTCGAAAGTGTACCTACGATTCGATACGAACGTCAAGCTTGACAAAAAAACGACTGTGCTATATCATACAACTGTAGCGACATAGTTGTACTACACGGCAGTGAAGGTGCCCGATCAAGGCGATCCCGCAAATATGGTTTCTCAACTCACTAAAAAGAAAGTAAAGGCGGACCAGACCGTCTATGCTTACCAACGAGTCGAACAAGATCTTCGTGATAAAGTTCGGGATGGACGCTTGCCTGCGGGTTCCATGCTCGCGGGTCGCCACAATCTGGCACGCGAGTACGGAGTCTCGCTGGCGACCGCACAGCAGGCGATTTCCCATCTGATTGCGGATGGAACCCTGGAAGCGGCGGACCGTCGCGGTACATTCGTGGCGCATCGCCACACCCCGATGACGAATGACGCGTTATTACGAATACCTTCGGTACACTCCAGCGAACCTTCTGTTGCCAGCGAGGAATGGAGTCGGTCATCTTCTCCGCGTCAGCCATCGCGGAGCGTCGGAACGCTAGGAATCGTCGCGACATCACGAATCCGTGCCATAGATTCGTCGGACGATACCGGTAGCATCTGGGCGCGGCAGGGAATCCGCTCTCTGGAGCAGGTATTTTCCGTAGCCGGAGGTGCCACCCGATTTTTTGATCGTTACCCGGAGCATCTGGGACCCTACGAACGCGGTATAGACGACAGTAACGCCATCTCGATGACCGACGCTATCGCCGCACTATGTGCCGAGGGAGTCTCTGCACTCGCGATAGTCGGGCTCTGTGACGGCAAGGATATGTCCGACGAGATCGTAGCGGCGGTAGATATTGACCAGATCCCGGTCGTCTATGTTTCCTGGCATGAAATGCGCCCGCCTCTGGCGCAAGTGTATTACGACAATAAATTTGCCGGGTATCAGGCGGCTCAACACTTGTTACGCCGGGGCTACTCCCGCCTACTGTTTCTGGCACCGTTCGGGGAAGGGTGGCTTGCCGAACGTGTCAGCGGGGCACAGGATGCGGTGCGGCATGCCGGGTTGCCCTCGGACGCGTTACAGGTTTATCCGG
>JACMIS010000867.1 GCA_014381035.1 Armatimonadota bacterium | reverse complement strand
GGCGGCGTCAATGCGCGCGCCCTTTTACTGCTGGAAGCGCCGGGACCCAAAGCGGTCGTTACCTCGTTCGTCAGCCGCAACAATCCGGTGGTACGTCGGCGACGGCGCGGGGCGCATCCGCCCCGTCACCCCCGCAGATATTCGCGAGGCGTTGCTGCACCTGGAGGGTCTGTTGAATCTATTGCCGAATCTGGCTATCGTGGTTCTGGTGGGCTTGAAGGCGCAGTCTGCGGCGAAAAACATCCGCGCCCTGACGGCGGTGCCGTTAGTCGCCACCCCGCACCCGAGCGGGGAGGTGTTCAACGTCTGCCCCGACAAGAAAGACGACGCGGAGGAAGCGTTTCGGGAAGTCGCGTTCCTGTTGGGTGGGAGAATCGCCGAATAAGATAAGCGGTCGTCGTTTAAGCGCGTTTGCGCCGTCGCCGCAGGTAGAGATAGCACCCCGATAGGAACAACCCCGGCGCGGCGAGTCCGGCGATGGCGTACAGCATTTTGCCCACAGTCCCGCCCCACGCGCCGAAGTGCAACGCGGGAAGGATCGTCAGTAGACGCTCCGCGCCTTCGGTCTCTTTTTCCTGTGTGACAGCAATCACCGCCCCGGTGTAGGGGTTCAGTGTCACCGTGGCGCGGGCGAGAAGCGCCGGGCGTCGGGCGATCATCTGCACCCGCGCCACTTCCGTGGGCTTTGTTGGGAGGATCAGGCGGCGCACCCGCAGGTCGGGCAGCCGCTGTTCGGCGGTTCTGAGCAGGGCGTCCGCGGGGATTGGTAGTGTCCCCTCCTGAGGTACCCGGTGTGGGCGCGATTCGGGCAACCGAAACGCTTTATGTAGCGCGTCTTCCCACGGAAACGCCGTGCCGGTCACCGAGAGAACGAGCAAAAGCGGCAACACCGCCGCGCCGCCCAGCGTGTGCGCGTCGTACAGGAGCCGCGCGGTCGGCAGGGCGCCTTTCGCCGTGAACCGCGCCCGCAGTTGCCGCATGGCAGTCGGGAGCCAGGCGGCGAGGCCGGTCAGCAGGAGCGCGGTCGCGCCGATACCCAACCAGCCGTGCCACGTCATGCCTCGGGTGCCGCCCAGCAGAAAAAGATGCGCCGCCCAGATGAACCCAAACGGGTCGCGCAAAACATACCGGTTACTCACGGTAGCCCCGGTGTACGGATGGATGTAAACGAAGCGGGTGCGGGTGAGGTCGTCATAGCCGCCGAAAACGAAGCGTCGGCACACGTCACTGTCGGCAGGGATGTCTACGCGGGATAAATCTTTACCGGCTACGTCCGGGTAGCGCGCGCGGACGACGGTCACCAGGGCGTCGGCAGGTAGCGGTGCCGCGCCGCTGCCTGCCGACACGCGGTACCGCGCCGCCTCGATCTCTTCGCGGAAAAGCACCGCCGCCCCGGTCGCGCCCATCAGTGCGAGGTACAGACCGATCGACAAACCGAGCCACCGATGCCACAGCCGCCAGACGCCCCGCCAACCGGCTTTCATTTGACGCGACTCTCGGCATACTGGAGCATCGCCTGACCGGACGGGGATAGGTCCGCGCCGCTCCGATACCAGTAGTTGAACCGCCCCGGCGCGAACGTCTGCGTCGGGCGTAACGCCTTGACATGCCCGTCCGCGAAGAGGTAATTCGTGCGCCCGGTGTGCCCGAGGAACAGGCAGTTGCCGTACACCTTGGTGACGTTCTCCCCGAGGCGCGGTCCGTAAGCCCAGGTGTAGGAAAGGTCGTTGCGGTCCACCACGAAGGTGACATACGGGATGTTCTGCATTTCGGTCACGGCGATGGCTTCCGACGGACGCTCGATGTCGGCGAGCGCGACGCCGGGGGAGCGGTGTTGCCCGAACAAACCCCGCCCCAGTCCGTCCGCCGGACTCGCGCCGACTTCGGTGAAGTTCGCGCCGTAGGACACGCCGAACATGGGGTCGTAGGAGGGGATGGCGTTGTCGGGATTGGACGGGCAGATCAACAACTGCCGGTTTTTCACGTACGGCTGAATCACCGTGCGCCAACTGTTCTGGTCGTAATCGGAAAAGTCGGGCGCACTCCCGAACGGCTCGAAGCGGCGGTTCGGCAGGGTCTCCTCGTAGTCCTGGACATACATCAGGAGCGCGGTCCCGATCTGGCGCAGGTTCGACGCGCAGGAGGTTTGCCGCGCTTTCTCGCGGGCTTGCGCGAATACGGGAAACAGGATCGCGGCGAGGATCGCGATAATAGCGATTACGACGAGCAGTTCGATCAGCGTAAATGCCGCTTTTTCGCGGGTGGGAAAGTGTGAGCGGATGTGTTTCATGCCAAAGTTCCTTCTGCCGACGCGCGAGTACGTATCGCCGACCAAATGTATCGGCGATAGTTTACATCCGCCTTGGGACATTGTCAAGTCGGGCAGAAGCCGGTGCCGGGAACGTCGTGGACAAGGAAAGTTCAATCACCCATCGCAAGCGTAGCGGAGCGGATGCCCTGTCTATCCGACCAGACGGTGACGACGACCGGGTCGGGTCCAGGACCCGCTACCACAACCGGATTCTGGGCCGAGTTCGCGATTACCAGAGGCGTGGTCGCGTTCGGTGTCAGGATCAAGAGCGGCGAACCGGAGCGACCGCGCAACCACGCGAGGTACGTGCCCCGCTCCGTCGCCGCAATCCATCCCTGTTGCCCGGTCCCTATTTTCGTTTCGCCTGTGTTCGCCCCCGACGTTTGCGCAAGGTACATGGTATTTTCCCGACGCCAGAACGTGGCAACATCACCTTTCGCGGCGGCGAGCGCACCGCCGTCCATCGGACAGGCGTTCAGCGGCCAGGTTCCACTGCCGAGTTTACGGGCGGGTGAGAACGACTTCCCGCCGTCGCCGGTGCTACTCACGTACATGTCCCGCGCCCCGCCGAGCCAGTTGCGCAAAATGATATGGAGGCGATTGTCGGGCCCGTCGGCGAGCGACGGGTGACAGCACTCGCAGACGTTCCCGGCAGGAGAGCGGTAAACCCGGACGTTTTTGCCCCAGGTCTTGCCGCCGTCCCTGGAAAACGCGGCGAACACCTGCGTGCCCGCTTCGCGCAGATCGAGCCACGCGCACGCCAGGGTCCCGTCCGGGGCGACCGCCATCGCGTGCAGTCCCTCGCGGGCGGCACCCGGCACGTCGTTCACGACTGTGGGTCCGAGCCATGTCTTGCCCCCGTCCACGGACTGCCACGACATCAGTTCGCCGTCCCTCCCGTCCCCCTTTTTGCCGTAGACCGCCGTGATGACCGCTCCTTTGGGGGTGGCGACGATCCGGGGACCGCGACGCATGCCGAGGGACAATCGCCCCGCCGTCCCCACGCGGACCGGTGCCCCATAGGTCGAGCCGCCGTCCGTGGAGAGCGAGGCGTACAGGGTATCGCCCGCGCCGAACGCGACATACACCCGTTTACCCGTGCCCACGGCGACTTGCGGTTCGCCCGCCCCGGCGATCTGCGTGGATGTGACTACCGTACGTACAACAGGCGCGGAGTTCTCAACGGCTGTGTGGGAATTGCCGCTCGCCTGTGACGGCGACTTCGTATTCGCCGCACCTTGCCCTCCGAGGCAAGATGCCGTCAGAACTGCGCCCCCGAGTGCGAGAGGTGCCCATCGAAACAGGGGGGACGGTTGCATGTTACCTTCCCGCCTTGCCAGAAGGTTTCTCGCCTGCCTTCAATTTCGCCGACTTCGCGCGAAAGGCGTCCAACTTCGCCTTATATTTCGTCGGCTCTTTGTCGAACGGCTCCTTGCAACCGGGGCAGCACATGTAGATGCGTTCGCCCTCGAAATCGCTGTAGTCGCTCGCCGACGCGTAGTCCTTCACCACCTCGTCGCTGATCGGGCAGTACAACAGTTCCTTAGCCGGGCGCGTCGCGTACCCCTTCGGCGACTTGTCGAAGGTAGTTTTGTTCGCCACGGTCGCGAACGGGTACAGGACGCCGTCGTATACCGACGTTGCCACCGCCTGTTTCGCGTCGAGACGCTTTGTCGTCACGGGGTCGAACAGGAACACGCCGCCCGCCTTCGTTTTGTCCTTCGGGATGCCGGTAAACTTTGCCGGTTGCTTGTCGAACGATTTTTCGCACATCGGGCAACAAAACGCGTAGCGAACCCCCTGCACGTC
>JACMIS010000866.1 GCA_014381035.1 Armatimonadota bacterium | reverse complement strand
GACGGTGTGCCAGATCGCGGGCGAAAAGCGGTGGGGATAGAATTCGCTGATCATCGGGATACCCATTCGATTCGTCGCTTGTTCTCTCTTTTCCTGCAAGCCGTTATCCACGACAAAAAGAAAAGGGCACGCCTTGACGGATGATTTGCCGCGCCGTATACTAACCTTCGCGCCGGTAGAAGCCGGTGTATTTCTCAGATGTGCCGAAGTGATGGAATGGTAGACATGCGCGCCTCAAAAGCGTGTGGGGAAACCCGTGCGGGTTCGAGTCCCGCCTTCGGCATCTAACTTTTAGAGAGTGAACCGCCGCCATGAAACAGCAACTACCCGGTTGGCTTTCCGGTAGCATCGTCGCCGCCGTTGCCATCGGCTCGGTGTATCTGCTCGGCGTTACCACCACCCCCTCGGAAGAGCGTGGTTTAAACAAACCCGCCCCGCCGATCCAGGGCACCCTCACCACCGGTGATCAATTTCGCCTCTCAGACTATCGCGGCAAAGTCGTCTTGATCAACTTCTGGGGAACGTGGTGCGGACCGTGTATCAAAGAGTTGCCGGATCTTGTCGCGACCCAGGAAAAGTACGCGTCCCGTGGCTTCACCATCATCGGGCTTGCCGACAACAACGATCCGCGACTCACCGAAGCGCAGTACCGCAAGGCATTGCAGGTGTACATAGAGAACAAGGGCATCAATTACCCCAATGTTCCGATCCCCGAAGGCATCAAGCAGGCGTATGGCATCGAAGTCTTCCCGACGACGTTTCTGCTTGACAAAGAAGGCAAAGTAGTTTACGCTACCGTCGGTCCGATCAACCCCGCCGAAGTCGGGGAGCGAATCGAAAAACTTCTTTAGGACAAATTGTACACTTCTATGACCACGCGCAAAGCGGTAATCACGGCGGCAGGGCGAGGGACACGCATGTTCCCGGCGACCCGAGCCATCCAAAAAGAGATGCTCCCTCTGGTAGACCGCGACGGACTATGTAAGCCGACCATCCAGATCATCGTCGAGGAATGTCTCGGGGCGGGAATCGAGGAAATCTGTATCGTCGTCGAGCGCGGCGGACAGGGACCGTTCCGCGAGCACTTCCGCGCGTTTACCGACGACGAAAAACGGGTGTTCGAGAAGAAACCGGAACTGTACGCGGCGGGCGAGCGTCTCGGCGAAATCAGCGAACGCATCTCCTATGTCGAGCAACCGTCGCCGGACGGCTTCGGGCACGCCGTGTATCAGGCGAAAGACTGGGTCGGCGACGAACCGTTCGTTTTGCTATTGGGCGACCATGTTTACACGACGCGGGCAGGAATCGCGTCACCGGTCGCGCAGATGATCACCGTCGCCGACGAAACCGGCGGAAGCGTCACCGGGGTGCGCCTCGATCCGGAATCCGATGTGAGCGTGACCGGCGTCTTGAAGTGTGAGCCGCGTAATCCGGGGCTTGCGGCGGACGCACCGGGGCAATCTTACAATATACGCGCACTGAAGGAAAAACCGACCCCGGACGAAGCGCGGGCAACCTTGCACACGGACGGCGTGAAGGACGGTTACTATCTGTGTCATTTCGGGATTCATCTTTTTACCCCAGGTATTTTTGACTGTCTGGGGCATCTGATCGAGAACAACATCCGCGTCAAGAACGAGTTCCAGTTGACGAGCGGGCAAGAACTGCTGCTGGAACGTAGCCTCTCGGGTACCGGCACACCTTACGGGGCGGTTTTCCTTGATGCGGACCGCTGGGACATCGGAATGCCCGACGTTTATCTGGAATCGCTGACCGCCTACGGGTTGCGAAGCCCCTTCGCGTCGCGCATTCGATCCGTCACGGTTGACAACACGCCTTAGCACGCGGTACATTAAATCAATCACATAGCGTTTACGTTTCTGCTGGGGGGACCGCGAGTGTTTAAAACACAGTGCGGCTGAGAGGGCTTAGAGCCGACCCCGGAACCTGAACCGGTTCGTACCGGCGTAGGAAAGCGGAGCGAGAAAGCGCGGACGAAGCGTATCTCCGCTTCGCGACGCGCCATGTATCGTAATTCAAGCCGTCTCTTTCCACGTGGGAGGGGCGGCTTTCGTTTTATGCCGCCTTTCCAAACCGAAAGGCTTTCTCATGAGAAACCGAAATGGATTTACCTTTGCCAAACGCGACCGAAGCGGAAACGCGCTTCAAGCACGTTTCGCAAGCGCGTTTACACTCATCGAACTGCTCGTCGTCATCGCCATCATCGCCTTGCTTGCCGCGATACTCTTCCCCGTCTTCGCGCAAGCGCGGGAGAAGGCGCGGGAAACCACCTGCGTTTCTAATTTGAAGCAGATCGGGCTCGCCACACGAATGTATGTGCAGGATTACGACGAGACCTTTCCGATCTTCCATGCCTATAACTCCGCGATTCCGCCCGGCCAACCGGGACACAAGGGGGTAGAAGCCGAACTGGAACCGTATGCCAAAAGCCGCGATCTTTTCCGGTGTCCCAATGATAACGGCGGTCCCGCGTCGCGTAAAGATGTTCCGGGTTCCGAATCGTATCGGGATGCGTATGGTTCGTCGTACCGGTTTATGGCGGCGTGCTTTACCGTGATTCACGGTCCGAACGGCTCGTACCAGAACAATGCCGAGATTGACCCGCAATACCCGGAAAAAACGGTGACGGACGCCGACTACGTTTATCCGGCGGAAACCCGCATCATGCGTGACGAGATGTTTTCGTTCTTCGACGCCAAACACGATCCGGGCGGCACAAAATACTACTACACGCCGGATTTTTACGAACCGTGGCACCAGAACGGGGGCGCGATGGTGTTCGCGGACGGACACGCAAAGTTTTATGCCAGTGAACTCGCCTTTCAGAAGACGCGAGCGACCCCCGACGGTAAAAACTTTATTGATGACAAATGTTGGTATTACTGTGAATAGTCGCACCGTCGAACGCGCCGTTGTCGTCTGCAACGCGCCGATGGAACCGGTGGCAGAGCGACTCCTCGCGGATGCGACCCGGAAACCGTCCACGCTGATTCTCGGCGTGGACGGGGGCGCGTCGCGTTTGGTCGCGTGTGGCATCCTCCCGCACGTTGTCACAGGCGATTTCGATTCGCTGACGAACGACGATCTTGCACGTTTTGAAGAACAAGGGGTGACGGTGGTAGCAACGCCAGACCAGGATTACACGGATCTCGACAAGGCATTGAGTTATGTAGGAGCAGAAATCGGCAACGTTCCTGTCGAGATATTCGGTGCCGTTGGTGGGAGGTTGGATCATACCTACTCCGTGTTATCGTCGGTTGTTAAGCACGGTGTCCTGGGTGGAATGGACATTCGGCTGGTGGATTCTGTGGGCGAAACGTGTCCGGTGCGTGGCGGCGAACTCGTTTTATACGAAGTCGATTTGCCAGGGCGCACGTTATCCTTGCTTTCCCTCGGTATCGTTCGAGACGTGACGCTCCACGGGGTCCGCTGGACGTTAGAGGGAGCAACGCTAGCTCCTGGTGTCCGCGATGGCACATTGAATGAGATTACGGATACCAAGGTTACGATTCGGTGCGAAGTAAATGCACCGTTGTTGGTGCAGGTTCACCATTCGGCGTTGCCGAAGCGGTTCGTGGCACGCTAACAAAACATTTCGGTGAGGGGAGATTACGAGATGCACAAAAGAAAAAAACCACACCCATCGAACAAGGGATGCGGTAAAAAAGTCGGGTACCGATTCCCGGCACCCGACTTTTCTAGAAATACCCGCTTGTCAAGCACTCACGGAGTATACACGACGCTGATCATACTGCCCGGCGAATTGGTAATGACTGGTGCCCGCCCGTAGACGTTGCCAGCCAGCACATCGTTGTTGCTTCCGTTCTGAATCCAGATCGAATCTACGCTGCAGTTGGATATAAGGACTCTATTGACCTGGATGTTGGTGCTGTTCAGGATAAACAAGCCCCGAGCGGAGTTTTTGGCATCCGCGTAATTGACGGTCGCGCCGTTACAGTTGTTAGCGAAGCGCAACGCGGCGTAAGTGGTTCCGTTCCCACACCGGTCGCCGTACACGCTGCCGATTCTACCGTTGTTGCCGTTGTTGATCAGAAGACCACAACCGCCGATGTTGTAGGCAGTGACCCCGTCGATGTCGTAGTAGTCTACGCCATAGGTTTCGATGCCCTGGCGATCCCCACCCGCCTGAATGTTGGCAACGCGTGAATTGCGTATGGTGAGACCGGAGACGCGGGCACTGCCTTCGTTGTCTACGCGCAGACCAACTGCCACTGGATTTCCGCCGAAGTCCATGTTGAGGTTGTTGAAGGAAGATCCGCCACAACTGCTCAGGCGGATGCCGTAGTACGCGTTCCCGCCGAGGCGCAGACCGTTGAAAACGATGCCGCTGGACTTGTAGGCGTAAAAGCCTGGTCCGGCGATGTTGCCCAGCACGATGCGTTCCGAGGTAGGAAAATAATTCAAGGTAGACTGTTGGCGGAGCCGTATCGTTCTGGTGATGGTGCCGCCGACACGGATATTCATGATGCGTTCACCGGTGCCGGCTGCCTGGATCAGGGCATCGGTATAATTGGTCCCGGAATAAACCTGGGTCCCGTCCACCCTCACGATGTAGTTACTGCCACTGCGTGTCACTTCGGCGGTGCCCGCAGCCAGAGTAGATGTGATCGGTACGATCAGCAGCAGAGCAAGAGACAGGAACATGCGACACACTTGCGTAATTCTGACCGTATGCCCTAGGAATGGCAGGTACGAAAAAATACTTGAAGACATGACAAAATCCTCCTCATTAAGGGATAGTATGGACCCTCGCGGATCGTCCCGCGCAGTCCAGAAGCAGAGAAACCATCTGGTCGCCGTCAAAACGGCATTAGGCTCGCCATAGCCCTATTACTTCACCTCCTTCCTCGAACACGGAGCAGAGAGTCTCTTTCCCTGTCGTTAAAATTTCGGACATCGTCGACGGAACCGCTCCGCAACATACATCAATCAGGTCAGTGCCGAGATCAGTAGACGTTGATCAGCACACCGTCTGCCGCGCCTTCCTCGAATCCGGGCAATGATTTGGGAAATCTAATGCTGGTATTATCGCTATTGTAGCAATGGGTACAAAATAATCTTCTTACAAGCAAAAAATTAAGCGGAGTGTGGCTGTGAACCCGGACTTCAAATCCTGAATGACAGAAAACCTTCCCTCATTTCCCTGAGTGGATCAGTTCCTACTGAACAAGACATCTTTGCCTGTTTCTAGCTTGTTCTTAGCTAAATTACTGCCAGTCGTTGGACCGGGGTGTAAACACCATCCAGTACACGAACGGTCGCCCCCCGATCCTCGTCCTCATCGCATACGTCGGTTGATTCAACAGTACAGGAATTTCTTGCCAAAATCCATAAACCGATTTATGGAAACATTGTACTGGATTATATCGAAATATCAACCGGTTTATGAAATATTTCTTGCCCTTTTTTCTCGAATCAGGTGGAAGTGGGAAGGAAGAGAGGGGAGACTGTTTATTCTCTGCGATGCGATTCTCAATGCTGTGTCTGACTCGTGCGTTCCCTATCTGGCATATCAATCCGTTTGCCAATGGTGTAAGGCGGGTGCTTCGCCGCAACCTATAGCGTGCAGACGTTTGAAGAGACGCTGGCAAAAATGGGGATATACGCGGTGATGTATTGGGTGCGTGATCTGTTATGTGCTACGCGGTAATCGCCCGGATTCTTCCGTGGTCGCGACTCTGGCTTATTGAGCCAGAGTCTTTTTCTTTCGCCAGCATTGTTGCTGGACTAGCCACGACGCTTTACGGGGGGCGGGGTAACGCCGCTGTTGTCGGAGACTGGGTAGGTGGAAACGGCGGGTGCGGAAGGAGTTGTCGCCGCGACCGGTGACCGTTCTTCGTTATGGCTACTCGTCCCGCTCACGTCCATGTCCTTCAGTTCGGATCGCATCAATTGAGTCGCCAGCAGGGTTTGAATCACGCCGGTGATCTGATCTGTTGCGCCGCCCGCCGCCCCGCGTCCTTCCGCCGCGGAACCGCTATTAATGTTGACCATCTTTGCTTGAGCCAGTGCTTGCGCGATTGCCGGGGTGATCAGTGGCAACATTTCTAACTGCTTGAGTTGCAGGTAGGCTTCGCCGCCGTCACGAATGGCATCGTTTACGGAGCGGATCGCGTCCGCCTGCGCCGCGCCGAGAGCACGTATTTTGACCGCTTCCGCGTCCGCGCTTGCCTCCGCCGCGATTCGCAGTTTCATGGCGTCCGCCGTCGCTTGTGCGATCTGTGTCGCCTTCAACTCCGCTGTGCGTTGGGTGGCGAGGGCTTCCTGCCGTTTCGCTTCCGCCGTCGCAATCGTCGCCGCGTTCTGGGCGCGACGTTCTTCGAGATCGCGTTGCTTATCGTTGACGGCTTGTTCGGCGGCAAGTTGCGCTTCTTTGGAACGTCGCTCCTGGTCCGCAGCGACGATGTCGGCGTTCGCCTTCGCTTCCACCGCCGACTGTCGTCGCCGCGCTTCCGCGACTTCCGACTGCACCTCTTTAATGTTGAGCGAATTGAACACCAAGCCGAGGTCCTGCAACTCGCGGGAACATGCCGACTTGATGATCATTGCCAAACGGTCGTCGTCCTCGATATTCCCCGACGCCAGGATCGCCGCTGCCGCACTCTCGCTGATATCCGCCTTCGCTGTTTTCGCCGAGTACAGTTCATCGTGATTGAGCAAGTTGACGGCACGGCGACCGGTCGAGGTAAGGAGGTCGGATAGAATCGCCGTCTGCTCGTTGATGTTCCGCGAAAAGAACTTGTTCGCCGCCGTCAGGATCATCAGATTCGAGTCGCCGACCGACACAATCGCGGACGCCAGAACCCGTACCTTGATCGGACGTGGAACACCGGCACGGTCTACATCGGCAGTCTGGTCCGCGATGTCAAGATCAATATTGATCGCCTTCGACGGGATCGTGGTGCCGGTGGTCAGGAGAGGAATTTCCCATGACTTGCCCGGACCTTTGTAGACTTTAGTTTCTCCGCCCGCACTCGTCACAAGGCGGATTGTACCAGCATCCACGGTTCGCAGAAGCGACGTCGTGATTCCTACGACAACAAAAATAGCTACCACGATTGCGATAGCAATAAAAATCGGTCCCATAATTTCCCTTTACAGTTTGGTCACATGGCATGTATTCGTGCCTTCGTCAATGCGTGTGACAAGTAGTTTCTCTCCGGGTGCGACCACAACCCCTCTTGCGTGGTCCTCCGGTTCCAGATAAGCAAGAAGACGTACACTTTCGCCGTCGAGCGACAACCGCACAATCCCACGCCCCTGTGCATCGAAACGGTTCTGTGCGAAAGCTTCGGTTGCGATAGTGCCAGCGAGGTTCGTCGCCGGTTTCGAGGCGAAGCCCTGAATGAACCGCATCGCGGGTCGGACAACGAAGCCGAAAAATAGTAGCCCGGCGAGTATTGCCAGGGCGGCGGTCAAAACCACTGTCAATCGTTCGCCGAGCAATAGTCCTGTCGCCCCCGCGCCAAGAGACACGGAAAACAAAGTCATGGGGGATAGGTAGCCGAGAATCGTGATCATCGCCCCTGCCGCGTTGCCCGCTCCCTCCTGATGCGTTGCATCATGATGGTTCCCGTGTCCGTGCCCGTGCGCCTCCGCGTGGTGTCCAGTCGCATGATGCGCTCCCGCATGGTGTGCGCCGTCTGCCTGATGCCCGGACAAACCGTGCCCACCATGCCCCCCGTCCGCGCTATGAGAGTGCCCGTGCCCGTGCGAGCCGTGCATTGCGCCCATCGCTCCCATCGCCACGACGCCGAGGGTGCCGATCCAGAAAAGTGTCTGGTATACCGCTTCCGCTTGCATAATTTATGTTCCTGCTTTCATTAGGCACCTGCCCGTAGGCAAAGTTGCGTTGCGTTTAAAATGTTTAACGACGCGGGTACAACCAAGCGAGGATCACTCTTCGGCAACGAACCGAAACAAGGATAAAATAATGAAAACAAATATAGTACGCGGCTCGCTTTTCGCAGCACTTTTAGCAATTTCTGCCCCGGTCTGGGCACAGGGCACCGTCGTCACCGACGACAAGACACAAACCACGGTACAAACCCCGGCGAACGGCACGACCGAAGTCCGAACCGCGCCGAACGGTGATACCGTTATTACAGTGACCGTCAATGAAGAGCCGGTTGCATTCAACGAGGCTCCGCCCCGGATGATCGGCGGGCGTGTGATGGTTCCGCTTCGCGGCGTCGTTGAGCGGCTGGGTGGCACCATTCAGTACGATGCAAAATCCAAAGTGATCACCGGCGGTCATGAAGTGAACAACAAACAGTTTCGTCTACGCGTCGGCTCTGCCGACTCGCTCGTGAATGGGGCTCAAATGTCACTGGATGCGCCCCCGCGTGTGATCGGTGGCGTCACATACGTGCCGCTCCGATTTGTATCGGAAGCGATGGGAGCGAACGTTTCCTGGGATAACACGAAGCGTACCGTAGTTATCGAAGCGGCAGGTAATGTTGCCGAAGTAAAAACCGGTAGCTGATTCGCGATTCAAAAACGCCCCTCACTCTGCAGAAGTGAGGGGCGTTTTTTATCGGTTTCGTGTCACTCCGACGCGGTCGCAAACTTCCCGCAGAGGGCAGGTCGAGCAGCGCGGCGGCAGAGTTCCCCCGGTGCAAATATACTTCCCGAACGGCACCAATAGCCGATTGATTTCGATCCGCTCGGCTGGTTG
>JACMIS010000865.1 GCA_014381035.1 Armatimonadota bacterium | reverse complement strand
TGTCAGCGTGACAAACAATACTTTCGCGGGGCGTTCGTGCTCCGGCAATGAAGCGAGTCGTCCCCCCGTTTCCTCGATTGCCTGCCCGACGGCGTCTAGCAACGCGGTGCTTCCCCGTGGGACAAAAGTTCTCTCGGAAAGCGGCGCGACGGACGCGATCGGCGCGAACTCATACGGCTTCTCGTAGCGGTCGTCGAATTGTACCAGTGTGAGGGTTGCCGCTCCCGGTGCCGCTTGCTGGTCTTTCAGGAACGTGTTGAAGCCGCCAATGGCGTCGCCGCGCATGCTCTCCATCGAGCCGGAACGGTCCAGAACGAGGGTAATATGGGTGTAGTCTGTCTTCATCGGTTTGCCTTTCGTATCTGATAATCGTTACGCAAGCGGGAAACCGGAAAGTGCCAGAAAAATCAGGGTTTTGTTTTCAATGCCGCGATGAAATCTATCGCCTCTGACAGGTTGAACTCGCCCGCTTCGAATCGCAACGTCGTCCCCTTCCACGGCTTGTTGGCAAGCATAATCGTCAACGCGCCTTCGCGGGAAATTGCGGCGGAAACATTGTTCTTATTTGTCAGTGTATCGAGTATGCGCGGAGCATTCTTTGCGATGCGCCGAACGTCTGATCCGCCTATCGCCACCAACGCGGCAAGCGCGAGAAACAGGTAGCCCCATACGGTTTTTCGTTTCACGATGAGGGTTGTCCCGATTGCCGCGATCCCCATAAACGCACTCGCGCCATACATCAAGGCGGCATGGTCCACTCGCTGCGCGGTACGCAGCAAGCGGTCCCGTAAACTGTCGCTCGCCGACAGTCGAACAATACCATTTTTATCGAGAATCAACTCGCCCCATTCATCGGCACCGGTCGTGGGATTGTCCTGTTTCTGGAATCGTAGTTTTGCGAGGATGTCAGCCATCGGTTTACGGGGCGTTGTCTTTCTTTTCGTCGGCTTTTCGGGCGAACAAACGGATCGGTGTCCCTTCGAATGGATAGACTTTGCGGATCTGGTTTTCGAGGTATCGCTTGTACGAGAAATGGAGCATATCGGGGTCGTTCACGAACATGACAATGGTCGGAGGTTTGACCGCCGCCATCGTCACGTAGCGGACTTTCAGAGTACGCCCCTTGTCGTTGAGCGGGTGCGAGTCTACGGCGTCACGGACGATGCGGTTCAGTTCGCCCGTCGGGATACGGAACGCATGACCTTCCGCGGCGGAGAGCATCGTCTCGACGGCGGCACCTATCCCGGTACCCATCAAGGCAGAGCAGAACGCAACCGACGCATAAGACACGTACGGCATTTCATCGCGCAAATGCTGGGTGAACGCATGCACCGGGTTTTGACCGGGGTTGGCTTCCAGCACATGGTGCTTGCCTTCATCCCACTTATTGACAACTAAAACGGAGGCGCGGCCGGCATCATGCGCCATTCCTGCAACCCGCTTGTCACCGTCCAACAAGCCCTCTATGGAGTCCACTACCGTCACGGCGACATCGGCACGTTCGATAGCGCGTTGCGCACGAAGCACGGAATAATACTCGACTGTTCCTTGAATCTTGCCGGAGCGACGAATCCCCGCCGTGTCAATCAGCGTCAGGTCGTTGCCTTCCCAGACCAGTTTCGTATCGATTGCGTCGCGCGTCGTCCCCGCGACCGGCGATACGATGGCGCGTTCCTCACCGAGCATGGCGTTGAGCATGGATGACTTGCCGACGTTCGGGCGACCGATCAGCGCGATTTTCACCGATCCGTCTTCCTCTTCAGTCTCGCCCGTGTCCGGCGGAAACGCCTTGACGACTTCATCGAGTAGATCTGCGACGCCGCGCCCGGACAGCGCGGACACGGAAAACAGTTCTCCTACGCCGAGCGAATAAAAGTCGGCGGCGTTCATGTCGCGACGCGGATTGTCCGATTTGTTGACGACGAGAAAGATCGGGGTTTCGGAGCGGCGGAGTTGGTTCGCCAGGTCGCGGTCGGATTCCGTAACTCCGACTTCACCGTCGACCAGGAAGAGAATCACATCCGATTCCTCCATCGCGACCTCGGCTTGCAAACGGATCTGTGTCAGCAGCGGGTCTTCATCGTCCATCATGATCCCGCCGGTATCGATCAGCGTGTACAAGCGACCGTTCCAGTCACCGTCGGCATACAGGCGGTCGCGGGTGATACCCGGTTGATCTTCTACAATGGCGATACGGCGTCCGGTAAGGCGGTTAAAAAGGGTGGATTTGCCAACGTTCGGGCGACCGACGACGGCGATAATGGGTTTGGGCACGGAAGTCGCCTCCTTTCAGAGGGTGCGGAGATCATCCCCGCGAGGTAAATAGCGTTGTTTCGGCAGGTATTGTACCGCGCCCGCTTTATAATTGCTCATTCATCCGGAGCGAGCAGCCACGGTTGTTAACTCTTACTGACGTCGCGTACTGACGTCGCGATACAGATCAAGAATGTCGCGTGCGAGTCTTTCGGAATCGTGACGTACCACATCGGTCTCGTTCATGTAGGGACCCTTTACGGGAGAATAGCCCAGATCCTGAATCGCTTCCAGATCCGGTTCGACGAAATCCGCGCCGGCGTTCGAGTATCGCGTCAACATTTCGTCGGTCGGGCGGGCGGTGTTGACCATGACGTAATCGAACACACGACGTCCGGCATGGGCTTTGATCATCTTTACATGGTCTGAGGCGGTATAGCCGTCCGTTTCGCCGCGCTGTGTCATTACGTTACAAACATATACTTTGAGGAGAGCCCTCGACTGCTCAATCGCTTCCACAATCTCTTTAACCAGTAGATTCGGGATCACGGAGGTAAATACGCTCCCCGGTCCCAGGACGATCACATCTGCACCGCGGATCGCGGATAGGACTTCCGGAATAGGCTTGGGGTTTTCCGGGCTTAACGTAATCCGCGCGATCGCACGGGGGTCGTCCGCGATCTGGGTTTCGCCCATAACAGTGCCCCCATCCGCCATTTCGCCGATGAGCACCACGGACTCTACCGTACTGGGAAGGACGCGACCCCGAATCGCCAGAACCCGGCTTGTCTCCTCGACCGCCTGTTCGAAGTCGCCGGTGATGTCCGCCATCGCGGCGATGAGCAGATTGCCGAAGTTGTGGCCGGACAAGCCGTCTTTGTCATCCAGCGTTTTGAAGCGGTATTGGAACAGTTTCTGCATCATCGGCTCCGCATCCGCGAGAGCGACGAGGCAGTTGCGTATGTCGCCGGGAGGCAGGATTCCGCCGGGGAGTTGTTTTTGCAATTGGCCGGAAGAACCACCGTCATCGGTCATGGTGACCACGGCGGTCAGGTTCGCGGAATACTGCTTCAAACCGCGGAGCAATGTGGATAGACCGGTTCCGCCGCCGATAACGACAACTTTTGCCCCCTGCGCAAGCGAACGGTTCCGCCGAATAACGTCCGGCAGATCGTCGAGCGATTCCGGCGCGACTGCGGAAACGATGGATCGGTTGACGGCGACGAGTGCGTAAAGGATGATCCATAACCCGATGAGCACCAACACGATACCGACCGGGCGGTACACCCAGGGTTCTTCCAGCCGGATTCCCGTGCTGTCCAGCAAAATATT
>JACMIS010000864.1 GCA_014381035.1 Armatimonadota bacterium | reverse complement strand
CGGCACAAAAACAAAACCCCGACTTCTCCGTGTAGGGGGAGGAGTCGGGGTTTCGAGAACCGGTCTGTTGGAGACGTTACGAAACGACCACTCCCTCCTCTAAAAGGAGAAGTGTCAAGCCGAGCAACAGGTTGTTCATCGAAATATTCATTCTGCCCCTTTATCGCCGGGGAATAATGGCTTGCTAAACGAAAGGGAAATAAATTTTTCCGCGATCATTACGGCAAGGCGTACTCTTCCTTCAAAGACTGTAACAAATGATCGGGTCCTTGTATCGCGCCTTCCGACCAGTTGTCCCACTCGAAGATCAGGCTTGCATCGCCCTGTCTCAATTCGATCCGACCGTAATCAATCCAGGCATCCATCCCGTTGTATTCCGATACGGTTTCCCACCCGGCGGAGCACAGATCGGTAATGATCCGATTGAATGTGTCGGTTGGAATATCGGAGACGGTCATTCGGGTTGGCTGAGTGTTGACGACCATGATTCCAACAGATGTTGCTGTGCGGGACTGATCCCGATTGCCGGGCGCGATTGCTTCACTATTTGTTCGGCTTCGGCGAGAGACGGCGCGATTCCCTTCGCCATTAAGACAGCAATGACGACCATTGCCGAGCGACCATGCCCTTTTGCGCAATGCACATAAACCGGTTCGGGCGACCGCGACACAGATTTCAGAAGCGACTGGAACGCCGTTAGCGAAGGCGCGGCGGCATCCAGAGTCGGTACACAGAGATACGTTCGTCCCCGGCGGATTTCATGCGGTTCGGCAAACTCCGATGTGAGATCAACAACCGTCTGGACACCCGGCGGTAATTCGTTCTTGTAACAACGTCGCCCCAGCCAGATTCCCGGCGCGATTTCATTGTGAACGGCTTCTTTGCTCAAAATTCGTTGGATGTGCCATAGGAGCCAGGTGACAAGCAGAAAGGGAGAGAACGCGGCAACATAGAGCCAGTTCATTTCGCCATCGGGACGCTTGCCGAAGATCCATGCGGCGTTGATGGTGTAGGCGATTCCTGCTAAAATCCATGCTATCCCCGACCAGACGACCAAAAACGATAGATAAACACCGGGATGATACAGGACCGTTAGTGCTATCTGGGACAACCCGAGCAAGGTAAGCAAGATCGCATATTTCATAGGGTGGGGTAATTGTATCCTCCTTGTTGCTATTGCCACACTTGTCCTAAATTGATAAAAACATGGCACGATAAAGCAAAGACAAAGCGACATAACTCACGTTACAATAACGCGAATCTTGTCCTAAGGAGACAAATAGGTATGCTGACCGACGAACAAAAAGCATTCTACGCGGAAAATGGCTACGTTGTTGTGCGCGGGTTGCTTTCCCCCGAGGAAGCCGCAAGCTATCGCGCTGAAACACAGGCGCTGATGGAACGGATTTCGGAGTACCGGGAGAACGACGCGACCTGGGGAAGCGCGAAAGGGATGACCGAGAAAAAAACGGTATTGCAACATTGCCATGACGTGCAGTTCCAATCCGCCGCGTTCGCCCGCCTGATCGTGGATGAGCGGCTGACCGGAGTCGCCGCCGACATCATCGGACCGAATGTTCAATTACACCACACGAAAAGTTTCGTCAAGCCGCCCGAAAAAGGGTCGCCGTTCCCACTCCATCAGGACGCGCCTTTCTTTCCGCACGACAACCACTCGATGATCGCCGCGATCCTTCATTTCGATGATGCCCCTCTGGAGAAAGGATGCGTCTGCGTCGTGCCGGGTTCGCACAAGCGCGGCATGCTACCGCATATCGGGGAAGGGAACTGGCATCTGGACCCCAAGGAATATCCGTTGTCCGAGGCGGTCCCGCTCCCCGCAAAAGCCGGTGACGTAGTCTTCTTCTCATACCTGACGATCCACGGTTCCGGCGTGAACGAATCCAGCGAGGCACGCACGACGCTATTGATTCAAATGCGCGACCCGCTCGA
The DNA here is from genome assembly GCA_014381035.1 of Armatimonadota bacterium. Next base: position 1,599 of record JACMIS010000864.1, on the reverse strand, counting down.
CCCGCCGACCATACGCACCCACGAATCACGTGGTCAGGGCACCATGCTTCGCGGCGTAGACCCATCCTGCGGTAATACCAAGCCGAGCAGCGAGACATCCGGCGGCGACGCGCCCGCGATGGGGATGGGTGCGATGAGCATGGGCGGGGCGATGGGAATGGGCGGCAAGATGTAGCGCGGACAAAGCGATGGTGAATAACCGTCGTTCCAACCTACTGTTATCGCGAGCAATTGCAGTTGCTCGCGATAACGATCCCTCGCCAGCAGGCACGGATATTGCTGCCCCCTATGGCTACATGCCGATCTCTTTGCGTCGCTTTTTCTACGGGTTGACTTGCTCTCTGTCCGTCATCACTGGCGGCGTATTCGTCGCGTCGCCTGCGATAGCCCAATCGTCTCCTCCCGTTGCAAACATCCCGCTGAGGAACGCATCCCCGATTCGGAGCAGATCGCATGACGAAATGGGGGAGCAGATAGGGTTCGCCACCCTGTATCTCGGGTCAAAACAGAGTGATCGGGATACGGCAGACCGGGAACGACACGCACCGACGCCGACGATCCTTTCTTTCGTCCGGCGTTTCGAGGACCGAATGTTGCGCGGTGATCTATCCGGCGCGACGACCACGGCGGAAAAAACGCCCGCCCCGTCGTGGCGCGACGCGATGTTACTTACTATCGCATACCATCAGTACCTGACGAAGCAGGATTACGACCGGGCAAAACAAACCGTTCGCCGGGTCCGCTATGTCCCTTTGCGGATGAATGTCCTGTTGCAGCTTGCCCGTTCGCAACGACTGAGCGGAAAGAATGCCGACGCCCGCGCAACGGTCGCAGAGGCACATGCACTGCTCCCGCTATTCACTGACCCACGACACAAAGAGCGTGCCCTGATCTCCCTGATCAATATGGATCTCGACGGCAGCGAGACGGGCCGGGCGGAAGCATTGATCCGCCGACTATCAACTGCGGACGGTAAAGCGGTCTGCCTGCCGAAGCTCGCGTCCGCTTTTTTCGCCGCGAAAGACTTCGACCAGGCGCGGCGCACCGGTCGCGCGGCGCAAGCGGCTCTGATGGCGGTGAACGCAAAGAAAAACTACGATTATTACGCCCTTCCATTGGTGAGAGTCCAGTGCCAGGTGGGAGATTTTTTGCCCGCCTATACATTGTCGAAGCGAATGCACGAAGCGTACAACCTTGCGGATTCGCTCGCACTGGTCGCACTCCATGTCGCGAAAGCGGGCGGTAAAAAGCAAGCCATTGAAATCGTGGCGGAAGCCCTGCTCGCTTGCCAAAAAATACAAGATTCCTATTCTCAGGACCGTTCGCGGGAAAACATCGTCTACGCCCTGCTGTCCGTTGGTGATCTTGCAGGAGCAAAGAATATCGCGGAGCAGATATTCCAGCCCGACATGCGGCGGCGTGCGTTTGAGGCAATCATCCGGGCAGAAAAGTATTCCTGACACGGAGCCGCGACCACCGAAACCATGAGCGCGAAATTAAGTGTCCGCGGGATTGAAGACGCCCCCCGATGTGGTATACTATATAGTGTCGGAGAAACGCGAAAACGGGGTTGCGGTTCGTTTTCCTTTAGTAACCGGT
>JACMIS010000863.1 GCA_014381035.1 Armatimonadota bacterium | reverse complement strand
GCCTGTCGTCAGGATACCAGTATAGACGCGGGACGAAAGCGGTTGGTTGCATTGACGGAATTGGTATAGCCTTTCATGAGTCGCTGCCGAAAATAATTCTCGTCCGATGTGAACAACGCTTTCCTTTCAACGTCTACGCGAGTGATCGGTCGCTTATCCTCGTCCCAGCAACTCTCTGGAGCGTTCGGGTTCTTATGCAGAAAGGCAATCCATGACTTCATTACAAACTCGCAAGAGAACCAACTCTGTTTTTATCGCTGTTATTACTATCTATGCAATGTTTTCTATTTCAATCGTTCGCGCGGAGGATTGGGATGAAGGGCGGTTCCTCACGGGTGATGCGGGGGGACTGCCTGCCGACGCACAGAACACTTTCGGGCGGGTTGGCGTGCCGCTCGACACGATTACTGGTGCGCTCGTCAACCCGAGCGGTTTCGATATGTTCCGCATCTTTCTGAACGGCACCACTCCGTTCTCCGCGACCACGATCTCGACCCCGAGCGGCGCGGGATTCTTAGCGGATTCGGTTTTGTCGCTCTATACGGAAGACGGGGTCGGAATCTACGCGAACAACGACACCTCCAGTGCCGAGGTACGCTCCACATTGCCAGATCGCTCTCTGCCCGCCGGAATCTATAATCTGCTCATTACCTCATCGGGGCGCAATCCGGTCAGCGCGGACGGTCGTATTTTCAATCTCGGTGCCGCGACTGATATTCTGACCCCCACCGGTCCTGGCGGCGCACTGCCCATCAGCGGCTACAACAACGTCGGAACCAGTAGCGGTCAATACACCGTCACGCTGACCGGGGCGCAGTTCGCGGTCGCCATCCCGGAGACGGGTACGCTTCCGTTGCTTGCCGCTGGTTCTCTCTTGACGGGGGGCGTGTTATGTAGGAAACGCCGTCGCTCGAAATAGACCGATCAACCCGCACCCACGGATCGGTATCATGCGATCCGTGGGTGCGGGTCGATACGCACCGGTAAGATCAGGGTGTCAGTTACTCGACGACTACTGTGTTTTCGTCGCGGGGTTTGGCATACCGGCGTCTTTAATCATAGCGGTGATAGGGATGGTAATCTTTCGCCAGTGCCCTACCATGAGGATGATCTCCTGTTGAAAGACTCCTTCACCATTAACGCGTATTGCCACCTGAATCTCCTTACTTGCCGATTTTCCCTTCGAGGGGATGACGACAGAAACATCGGGATCACTTGTGGCAACACTCCATATATAGAACGGCTTCTTGCTGGCACTTTCCAGAATTATGGTGCGGTTCAGAACTACCCCTTTTTGCACCTCTCCCAGAAACAGTTGAGGCGAACTCGCCGTTATATCGGGTTGTACCTGCCCGGTCACAGGAACCACGAAACTTGGCACCTCCGCCCCGGCAAGCTCGAAAACGATCTCGTCGGCGATGTCGCCCGGCGCGGTGTCCGGCGGACAGAACAGAGCGATACTCGAATTGGACGATCCGGTTTGTTTCGTCTTGGGAATCGCTTTCATCCGCACGAAATCGTTGCGAGCATACATACGCTGGATTTTCGCTCCGGGCGGGAGGCGCACCGTCAACTCACTGGACCATGCCGTGCCTTCGCGGGTGCTGGTGAATACCTTGCTCGGCGAGGCGGAAACGACCTGCGGGGCGACGGCACGAATGTTTACGACATACTGCGGGAAAGACGGGTTGGTCGTGCTCAGCACGACTATAGCAGACTCGGTGCCTCCCGCGCGAGGGCGGATCGGCACGGTGAGAACGGACATGCCACCCGGCGCGATGACCGGCGACGACAACTCCGGTTGCGCCCCGTAGCAGGAGCAGGTTTCCGAAGCCACGTTCACCGTCAGTGATTCGGTGCCTTGATTCCGTAGCGCGATAGTGCCTGTGAGAATAGCATCACTACCCGTCGTTTTGAGCAGGGCGAGCGGCTTCCCGATCACGAGCGGATTCGCCGTTTTGCTGGCGAACGCTGGTGTCGGAACGAGGCAGGTTCCGACGTACCGCTTCGCCAGATCCGCCTGCAAAAGAAACGTCTCCTCGACGCCGTTGAGCAACATTGCCTCTTTATCGTCCATGGCGACCAGTAGCGCGAATTCCTGAGGCTCTCGCGGGGACAATATCGCGATACTGCCCCTTTCCCGGATCGTTTGTAGCGACCACCGCGCCGTAGACACGGTCATCCCTGCCTGTGTTGCGCACCGCTCGACACTGGCAAGCGTGACGGCACTAGTCGGGGCGCGTGAGGTGCGCGGGGTGCGTGAAACAACATGATTGCCTCTTTGGATGTGCCACCATTTTACCACGATAGGCGTACAATGAAACGTCCTATGAAGGATTCATATGTTTTCGTTCGAATAATTTTTCTGTAACGGGATGAGACTGTGTAATGCAGACATTCGGGGGGAATTCACTCCTCTAGCTTCTTTTCCGTCAAACCCGTTTTCTCCACGGGTTTGAGCGCGAGTTGTCCGACAAATACCATTCCCGCGCTTAGCAAAACCACGTTCAGAAGCGATACATACGTCAGCGAGGGACCCCAGCCCGCCTGAAGCGACCAGACCGCCCAAGCAGACATTTTGTGGTACTGTAAAAAGTTCGAGACCAGAACCAACCATTGATTCCAGGCCGCGGTGAAATTGGTCAGCAACCCGACGCCGAGTGCGAACCACGATTCCGGGGCGACCAGCAGAAAGAGGCAGGCACCGGGTACCCAGTACCGCTCGTGCATCTGGGTGCAGAGCGTCACAAACGCCCACACCGACAGTGCCGCCGTCCAAGCCAGTATTTGCGCTGTCGTGCGTCGCCAGAGCGAG
>JACMIS010000015.1 GCA_014381035.1 Armatimonadota bacterium | reverse complement strand
CCTGCGCGGTTTACGCAAATGCGTCGTGAACGAGGAAAAGATCGCCGCCGATCTGGACAACGCTTGGGAAGTGCTGGCGGAAGCGGTGCAGACCGTGATGCGCAAGCACGGAATGCCGAACCCGTATGAGCGGCTCAAAGACCTGACGCGCGGCGAGAAGATCACCCAGGAAGCGATCCGCGCTTTCGTCGAAACGCTCGAACTGCCGCAGGATGAAAAAGAACGGCTCCGCGCCCTGACTCCGGCAACCTACATCGGCATCGCTCCCACTCTGGCGAAGCAAACCATCGGATAAAATCAACGACGAGGCTCGTTTTGCGAGTACCTGAAACCACTCAGCTACCCGTTTCAAGTGCTCGCGATTCCGGGTTCGGCACCGCTTTGGTTGGCTCGCCGCTTTTTAGGAGCAGGATTCCGCCGACGATCAGGGCGACGCCGAGGACGCGGGGGAGTAGCACCGGCTCTTTGAAGATCCAGATGCCGAGCAGGAACGCGAGCACGGCTTCTAGACCGAGTACGAATACATAGGCGACACCCAGATCCTCACGTTTCATGAGTAAAATGTTGAAACACGCACCGACGATGAATAGTAGGAAGACGAGTAGCGTCGGAACGAGTTTCGTCAGCCCGTCGGAGTGTTTCATAAAAACGCCGCCGATGGTAAAACATACGGCAGACAGCACGGCGAGGAGAAGCGATGGCATGTCGCTATTGTATCGCGGCGTCCGCGCGGGAAGGAAAGATAAATGCCATGTGCCGACTTGTAGGATTGATCCGTGCTACCGAAACCGCCATCCCGTCGTGGTACCACCTCGTGGGGGCACCAAACTCGCTACGGAAGCAAGCCGTGACCGGGCGCGTGCCGGAGGGGACCGAGTCGGGACACACGGATTCGTGGGGGATCGGTTGGTTCGATGACAAAAACGATGTGTCGTTGATCCGGCAGACCGGTTCGGCGTCCGATTCGGCGTTTTTCGTGTTTGCGGCGGAAACGGCGTCACGCGGCGGGGCGGCGAGTGGCGTCGGTAAAATCGTGCTCGGGCATTTGCGTAAAGCGAGTGTCGGCGGCGTGTCGAGCGAGAACGCTCACCCGATTCGTGCCGATTACCACCCGGCATCGAGTGGGGAATCTTCCGGACGGCCGTACGATACGCTCCTGGTCGCGCACAACGGCACGATCAGGAAGCCGCTCCTGGATTTTCTGCGGCAAGAGGTCATGGATAGCGGACGCGAAGAGGGCAGGGCGGAGTCCGACACGGTGCTTCTTTCGGGCTATCTGGCACATTGCCTTGCCACCGCACCGACGGGAGACACGTTCGCCGCGTTGTCTGATGCTCTGCGCGAACTGTTTGAGACGGCGCGATTTGTTGCGGCGGGCGTGGCGGACGGGGACCTGACGAAAATGTACTCGGGCGTGAATCTGTTGTTAGCGCACCCGTCGGGTTTGTATGCCCTGCGACAGTTTTCTGCCAACGCCGACTATTACACCCTTTTTGCTCGCCCCCTCACCCCGGATGGCGATGAAGGGGCGAGTGGATACCTGATCGCGTCCGAGCCAACCGATGAAAAGCCGCAGTGGGAACCGCTCACACCGGGCATGTTGACCCATTTCGCGCCGGATGGTACGGTTCGCACGGTGATGGTAGGGTAGGCGTTCGCCGCGAAACCGAACGTGCGCTCTTAGAACCCGTAGCCGATGCTCACTTCGCCGCGTGTTTCCTCCTGTGTCGAAACATTCGGGAGGCGGATGTCGCCGGTAACATGGTCCAGACGCGCCCCGAGGAACGCCGCACGGTTCAGATTATAAGAACCATAGAGACTGAAACGGTTCCCGCTCAGCCCCGGCCGATTCTTGTCGTCTTTGCGGCGCACCGCGATCTCCGCCGCCGCTTTCGCTTTTTCGGAAACGCGTGTGTCGAACCGCCCGAAGAATAGCCGCGTGTTGCCGCCCCCCGGATACCCGAGCGGCGCACCCTCTATGGCATATGCGACCGGAGCCGAGACGGAACCGAAGGTGTCGGGGTCTATCGTGGAAAACTCCAGCCGCAAACCGTATTTCCCGGCGTTGTCGAGGCGGGGGCAGTAGCCGCCCAACAGAAAACCGACCTTGCGCGGCGTCGAGATCATGCCGCCCTGCAACCCTTTCGGTGCCTGAATATCGTCAACCAGAAAGTCGGTGTAAACGGTCAGGTCGCGGTCGGGAATGGCGCGGTACGAAACCTGCGCGTCTATGAGGTAGTTGAACCAGAGCGTGTTCGGATACGTCTTGCCCCCGGTGATGAAGCCGAACGGTCGCTGTTCGTCGTTGTTCGGCTCGTCCGTGAATGCGTTCTGATATGCGTAGAATGGCAACACGAACGCCCAGCCGGCACCGGGGAGCCGAGTACTTTTAAAAGATTCCGCGAGCGATAGTTTCCACGCCCCGCGATCTCCCGCAGTTTCAATCCGTCGCCCGAAAATAAACCGGCGTGTCCCGGTCGCCACCGAATCCACGCCGGGAATCTCGTCCTCGAAAACCTGCCCGGCAAACTGCGTAAAATACAGTCGCCCGGTGCGGCGACCAAGCGAACCGGGGAGAAAGAAACCTTTTTCGAAGCGGATCTGTGGGATCGAGGGTGCGTCGTCGCCTAGAACCATCGCCCCGGAAAATCCCGGTCCCCAGCGGAGCGGTTGCCGCCCGATAGTGATGTCTATCGCGGGCGTGTTGTAACGCACGAAAAGTGTTTCGACCGGCGGAAAATCATCGCGAAGCGGGCGGAGCGCGTTCCACTCGTCCCGGTAGTTGCCGACCGACCCGGCAACATACCCGTCCCGCCCGATTGCCGAAGCAACAGAAAGGCGACCGATCAAATCGCCGCTGACCGGTGTTGCGCCCGCCCGCGCTTTCAAAAGGAACGAAAAGCCCGCGTCGCCCGCCGGGATATTCGGCAAGACCACGCCCCGCGAACGAAGTTCCGGCGCGAACGCCACCACCAGAGCGCGGATCTGCGAGCGTGTGCTGGACGGGAGGCTGAAAACATCGTTCGTGGCAAGTAGATCGGCGACAAACTCCGCCATCTCACGCCGCGTATACAGGCGGTCGCCACGAAAAAAGTCCGCGACCGAAACGCCCTTGACCTGCCCCGCGCTCGAAAGCGAGGAAAGAAGGTCGTAGGCAACGTCGCCTCGCGGGACAATATCCTCCGGCAACGCGGACGCGGACACTATCCCCAAGGCGAACGCGGCAACGACGCCAAAACTGACCACTGACCACTGACCACTATTCACTAACTCGGTACTCCCTCAAACACAGATGCTGGCAACGCAGGAGGGGCGACCGCCTTCGGCGTCGGTCGGCTGTCCTGCATCCCGTCGGCGGTGAACTGTCCATGGGCGACCCGGAGCACTTCGGAGCGAAGTACTTCCGGTCGCTCGCCCTCGATGGCGATTCGGATCAATCGGTCTACCTCGCGCCGCAGTGCGGACGGGTCAATACCGTTCGCATCGGAGACGAAAATCTTGGCGTGCTCGGTAGCCCGTTTCTCCTCGTCGGTGTACAGCAGCTCCTCGTGCAATTTCTCGCCGGGACGCGTCCCGGTGTATTCGATCTTGATGTCGGCGTCGGGGCGGAAACCGGATAAACGGATCAAGTCGCGGGCGAGGTCAAGAATTCGCACCGGATCACCCATATCCAGAATAAAGATTTCACCGCCGGTTCCCATCGCCCCGGCTTGCAGAATCAACTGCACTGCTTCGGGAATCGTCATGAAATACCGGGTCATCTCGGGGTGCGTCACCGTTACCGGACCGCCGCGCAGTATCTGTTTTCGCATCGTCGGGATGACCGAACCACGAGACCCCAGCACGTTCCCGAACCGGACGGCGGCATATTCGGTGCGCGTGGTGCGGGCGAGCGTTTGGATGATCATTTCGCAGATCCGCTTCGTCGCGCCCATCACCGACGAGGGGTTGACCGCCTTGTCCGTCGAAACCAGAATAAATTTTTTGACGCCGCATTCGGCGGCGACTTCGGCAACGTTCCGCGTCCCCAAGATATTGTTTTTCACCGCTTCCTGCGGGTTCGCTTCCATCAGCGGCACATGCTTATGCGCGGCGGCATGGAAAACGACGGTCGGTCGCTCCTGCAGAAATATCTCCTCGATACGTCCCCGGTCGCGCACCGAACCGATAACTGCTGTTGTCGCGTAGCCGAACTCGCGGATCATCTCCTGCTCGATCTCGAACACGCTGTTCTCGCCCTGTCCGAGGAGAATCAGTCGCGCCGGGTTGAGCGCGGCGATCTGGCGGCACAGCTCGGAACCGATGGAACCGCCCGCGCCGGTCACGAGCACGCGCTGACCGGACACATACCCGGCGATCTTTTCCATATCGGTGCGCACTGGGGCGCGGCGGAGCAGATCCTCGATGTTGACGTCGCGCACCGGCGGGCGACGCAGACCGCCTCCGCTACGCACCATTTCGCCCACCGACGGCACGATACAGAGCCGTGCCGTGGTCTGTTCGCAGTGCGCCAGAATATCCCGTATCGTTTTACCGGAAGCGTTCGGGATCGCGATCAGAATAACATCCACGGAAAGACGCTGGCAGATCTCCGGGATCTCGGCGCAATTTCCCAGCACCGGCAGCCCATGAATACGGATCTTTCGTTTGAACGGGTCGTCGTCCACAAACCCGATAGGCAACAAGCCGTCGTGCGGACGCCGTTTCAGGTCGCGGGCGAGCGTTTCTCCGGAATCGCCCGCGCCGACGATCAGCGTGCGCTGACGGGCAGTGTCGGTGATAGTGGCGGTATCTGAACCGCCCTCGCGTCCGAAACCCAGATTGCGTCCCAGATCGGAGAGTTCCCGATAGCCGATGCGGACCCCGGAAAGGAGAAGCATGTTGATGCCCCAGTCCATGACCTGCATCCCCCAGGAGTAATCGCTTTGCGCGCCGAGACCGACGACACAAAGAAACACATAGAACGCGACCGAGGAAGCGGTGATTGCGGAAAGCAAAAGGCGCAGATCGGGCAGAGACATGTATCGCCAGTGAATGCGGTACAGGTGGAAAAGACTGATCGCACCAAGACGAAGACCAACCAGGACTGGCAGTGTCCAGAAAATCGCCTGACGATTCAGCAACGATGCCTGGTCGGGCAAGTCATACTTCAAAATATACGCGAACGCGGTCGCGGCGGTCATCAGGCAGGCATCAATCGCCACCTGTGCCACGATACGTCGGCTGATGTTCCCCCAACGCGACATGGTTCTCCTTCGGCGAGGCGGGTGCACTACGCCGCTCGCTCTATCGGTTGCCCCTTCCGGTCAAAACCGGCGTGATGGTGCGAACAAGAATGTGCAAATCCAGTTTCAATGAGCGATGATGCTTGTAGTAAATGTCGTGCGCGACTTTGAGTTCATCGGATAACTCATCGCGACCATTGATCTGAGCCCAGCCCGTGATTCCGGGCAGCAAAACGTCCACACCACCGCTGGCGCGTAATCGGTTCAAGTGCGTTTGTGTTTGGAGGGCGGGACGGGGACCGACCAGGCTCATCTCTCCCTTGAGGACGTTGATTAATTGCGGGAGTTCATCGAGGCTGGTGCGGCGCAAAAAGGCTCCGGTTTTCGTGACCGGGCTGACGGTCTGTTTTTGCATTTCTGCGGTGGAAATATCCGGTGTTCCTCGGCGCATACTGCGAAATTTGAACAGCCGAAAGCAAACCCCCTTCTTGCCGACTCGCTCCTGAATGAAAAAAGCCCCGCCCGGTGAATCCAAAGACACGAATAGCATGATTATCGCCATCAGCGGTAGCGAAAAAATAAGGAGAACGAGTGCGGCAACGAAATCGAATATACGTTTTGTCGCTCCGTACCCGGCTTTTGATTCGGATATGCTTTTCGGCGCAGGATAAGAAAGATTCGCTAAATTCATGCGGGCAAATAAAAGAAACGGCAATTTCAAAACCGCGGTTACAGTTTCGTAGACACCAGAAAATAGGAGTAAGTTACCTGCTTTTCCCTTCAAATATAAAACAGATGCAACAGAGTGTACCCAAAACGGGTTAAGAAATCAATTCTACATTCTGCGCCCCCTATCGAAAAACCGGTTATAATATGTCCGTGGCTATTCATCCCCTGATTATTGCCGTTTCGCCGCACCGAATAGCCGGCGGAATCGGACTGCTTTTGATCGGCGCAAGCGTTGCCTCGGTAACGTTCCCTTCTGCCCGCACCGTGCCTTTCTACATGGCAGGTATGACCCCAGGCGGAGGAGGTGCGCAAAACCTGTTGCGTCGCAATTTTCAGGAAAACAACGGCGGCACCGAATCGGAGGCTAGCCTTCGCAGTTTTCCGGTGGCAAGCGAAGCTCTCCCGCCGTTTCGTGTCACTAATATCGCGGCATCCCTACGCACCGGTGAGCAGTTCGATGTCGCCGCGCTTTCACAAAGTAGTGAGGTCGTTGGAACGGTGGTGCCGCTCCAGGATGATTCCATTTCACCGGGTACGAAACGCGCGGCTCCGCGCACGTATGCGGCCCGCTGGCAAAATGGCAAATTACACCGATTACCGATTCCCCCCGGTGCACACCGCGTGGTCGCAGGCGACATCAACGACCGCGGCGACGTTGGCGCGGTGAGCATCCAATACCGGCGCGGCAAGCCGTCGTTCAATCGGGTGCTCCTGTACCGACGTGATGCGGCATACAAGGATTTCGGCACGTTAAACCCCGAGTATGACCAACCCGACACCCAGGATTCCGCGAAGATGCGCGGCGTTTCCGAAAGCCTGCTGTCCCTGAATAACCGCGGAACGATAATCGCTCTTGTCGGTAGCAACAGTTGGTTTCGCCGTGCCGATGGGACTATAGGTTCTATCGGGGATGGCATCGCATTCGACTTGAACAACAACGAAACCGCCGTCGGGTTTGTTGGTGCTTATGCCAGCGGCGCGGTGATGTGGCGCAATGTCGCCCTTCCTGGCAAATCATCCGTGGTGCCGCTTCTGCCGACGAACAAGGCGATCATGCAACAAGCGCAATCCTACTGGCGCGGATCTGCGGAGTCCGTCAACGATAAAGGAGACACGGTCGTTTCGGTGCCGATTGATTCGTCAAACGGATTCCGGCGATTAGGACGCACCGCCTACTATCTTCTGCGTGACGGCAAACTGCAGTTGATCGCACAAATGCGCGGCTACCAGCGGGCACGTGTCCGCATCAACGACTCCGGCGATATCATCGGATTTTCCGATACCGACCAGCAATCGCAAACAATCGCGCCCATCCTGTATCGGGAGGGCAAAATGTACGACCTCACCCATGCCGCGCAAAACTCGGGCTGGAAGATCCTCGGCGCGATAGACATCAACAACAATCGTCAGATTCTCGCCTACGGGGTGCATAACAGCCGGGAAAATATCGCCGTCCCGATTCTGCTGACACCAGTGCGTTAGATAATTGGGCTGTTAGGGGGTTGGTTGAAATCGTCGTTTTATTCGAGAGGAAGATCATCCAGTAACATAACAACCCAATCACCTAATTATTCCCCGCGAAGCGGGACCCGACGGCGTCCCAATTCACGGTGTTCCACCAGGCTTTCAGGTAGTCGGGGCGGCGGTTCTGGTACTTCAGGTAATAGGCGTGTTCCCAAACATCGTTGCCCATCACCGGGTACAGACCGCCGTATTCCGCCATCATCGGGTTGTCTTGATTCGGGGTCGAAAGGATCTGTAGTTTGCCATCCTTGCCCCGTGCCAGCCAGACCCAACCCGAGCCAAACCGTTTCGCCCCGGCATCGTTGAAAGCGGTTTGCAGGTTTTCCACGGACCCGAACGTAGACTTGATCGCTTCCGCTAAGGGACCCGTCGGCGTGCCGCCGCCTTTCGGCTTCATCAGATTCCAGAACATCGAATGGTTGACATGCCCGCCCGCGTTGTTGCGGACGGCGGTGCGAACCGCTTCGGGCACTTGATCGAGAGCCATAATCAACGCTTCCGGCGATTTCGTCGCCAATTCGGGGGCTTTCGCGACGGCATCGTTTAAATTCTTCACATAGGTCGCATGGTGCTTGTCATGGTGCGTCTCCATCGTTTTTTTGTCAATAAACGGTTCGAGCGCGTTGAACTTGTACGGAAGTGGCGGCAGGGTATACGGACCACTGCCTGTGTCGGGCATGTTTTTATTCTGGGCGTGCGCCATGCGCGAAAGTAGTGCGGTCGCGGGCAAAGAAAAGAGCGCGGCACGAAGCACGGCGCGGCGGTTTAAAGACGAGGTCATGGGTATTTTCTGCTCCATACGTTTAGATTACATGTTATTGTACCCAACGCCGTGCGATAAACCGGTCTTTCCCTTACAGCAGCTCCGCGACACTTGGAGCACGGGCTCCCAAATCCCATGCGGCACCGAACGTAGTCGCGCCCAACACCCGTCGTAATTCGGTCTGCTCATTACCATATAACGACTGCGCAAAAGGGGCAATCGGTAAGCCGCTTCGCTCGCCCCACGCCGCGATCGCGCCATGAATCCGCGTCGCGGCGATTTCCTGTTTTTGCGCCCGTAGCAACATCGCGAAATCCGCCAGCACAATCCGGACACGCGGACTAAACGCATTCTGACTGATTTGCAACGCGAGCGTGATCGCGTCCCGATGGGCGGATTCGGATTCTGTCAGTCGGTGGAGCAAGCGCAATGTGACGCCTTCCTGGTTGGAAAGTAATGATTCTTCCGATAGTGCCCCGATGGAACGTGCGATAACGCGCCCTTCCCGCAGACGTGCGAGTGACGCTTCCAAATCACCGGAAAGACGATGCGCCTCGCCCAGTTCGAGAAGTGCGGTCGCCCGTGTGAGAGTATCGCCGGTCTCATGTGCGAGGGCGAGAAGTCTTTCACACCGGCTGCTCCGCTCCGTATTGCTTTCCTCCGGTGCGCCGCACCAACCGCTTTGATGGATCAGTGCGGTCTGTTCCAACAAATCCCCGGCAATCGTTACTTCCCGCAAGGCTTCGCGCACGAGCTTGCGTGCGAGCGAGTAATTTTGCGCGTAATGCGCGGCGAGCGCGATACCCGCGAGGCACTTGCCCGCCGCACGTCGATTGCCGGTTTGGGCGTACCAGCGGTGTGCCGCGAGAAGTAGGGGTTCACCGTCCCGCCAGCGACCGTTGTCAATCAAAAAACGCCCTGATCGTTCCTCGGTACGCATCCGGATTTCGCCGGGGACCGACTTGGACGCGGCGATAAGCCGCGCTTCGCGAAACACGTTCTCTGCCGCATCCGGTCGCCCGAGGCTCCAGCATAGATCTCCCATCCCGATCAACGCCTCGGTCCGCGTCTCCGGGGTGACATGTTCGGTTTCCGGACTTTCCAGAAGATCACGCAACTGATTCACCGCCGCCTCCCAATCACCGCCGCGCCGCCGCCAGAACCAGGCGAGATTCGCGGCGAGGCGCAGGGCGTCGCCCGGTGCCTCCTGCGTGAGCGTCGCAAGGGCGAGTCGCATATTCTCGCGGTCGGCAGAAAGATTGTCCAGCCAACCGATCTGTGCCGCCGTGTGGCGGTGGTCGAATGCCTCCTGCGCGAAAGCGGCGAAGTGCGCGGCGTGGCGCGACAGAAGCACGAGCCGTGCTTCTGTCGTAAGTTGCTCGGACGCAAACTCTTTGAGCGGCACCGGCAAGGTCCACCGCTCCTCGCCACTCGGGACACTCCAGCCGAGAGAGGCGATCTCGCGAAGCGAGAAACCGGCACTCGCGTTCGCCCCGAGCAGTGCCGTTGCCGCGCTCGTCGTCCAGCCATTCTGAAACACGGTCAGAGCGGCGACCGCCTCCCGTGCCAGCGGCGACAGTGCCGAAAAACTGCTCTCCAAAGCGAGGCGTAGCCGCCGATGCCGCTCCGGTCGCCCGCGTTGCTCCCCCCCCAGGTTTTCCCACAGGTCCGGCGTGAGGGCGATTTCGGACAGCAACGCTTGCGGCGACAGGATGCGCAAGCGGGCGGCGGCAAGTTCCAGAGCGAGCGGAATCCCGCCCAGACGGTCGCACAGGGCGTAGACACTGTCGCGGTTTCGGGGTGTCAACGCAAAGTCCCGTCTGATCGCCTGCACACGGTCGACCAGAAGCGATACCGCTGGCGACAGATCCTGGCTCGTTCCCACCGGAAGCGGCGCGAGAGCCATTTCTCTCTCGCCCGCGATACCGAGCGGAACCCGTGATGTCACGAGACAGGCGGTGCCCGGAGCGATTTCAAGAAGGCGGGCGATTTGCGTGGCAACGCCGGTTTCATCACCACACAGAAGTGTTTCGGCGTTATCCATGACCAATAACATGCGCCCATCACGCCGATTAAACGCGGTGGCGATACGCGACAGTCCGTCGCCTTTTCCAGCGGTAGGCGGCATATTCAATGCCACTTCCAGGACATCGCTGAGTCGAACCGAAGCGGGTGTAT
>JACMIS010000862.1 GCA_014381035.1 Armatimonadota bacterium | reverse complement strand
CGGATCGCAAAACGACTCGATGACCACTTTGTCCGCCATGCCGTTCGCCGCAATCAGTTTTCGACAGAGTGCTTGCGCCTCCGGGTTAATGTCGAACGCATAAATCTGTGGGGAGCCGCCTAATCGCATCGCCAGACCGACTGCGTAATACCCTTCCGCGGAACCTACGTCGACCACCGTCTCATACTTTTTCGCGAGCACGGTTTTCAGCACGCCGTGTAACTCGCTCTCGTAACTGCCGATCAATTTGGGGAGGAACGAGGACCCTGCCGACTCGGAGATGTAATTCATCCCGGTGAACGGACCGCTGAGTACCTTCATCCCGCATCGCTCCACGACGGTTTTCGTGATTGCCGGTATTCCGTGCTTTTCCATGACCGCGACGCCGTGTCGGTTCGCCCGTGTCATCGCAAGGGAATCGTAATAGCCGGGGGCGACCGTGCGCAGGATCGCTTTGAGTGCTCGTTTAACCAATGGTGTTGTTCCTCGGAATGCCGCTCGGCGGTATGAAATGTGTCACGAATGACTTCGCCAGGTTGCGGGGAGTATGACCAGTCGAATAATGGTACTCTTAAACCAGAGATTTTGTCAAAATTTCGACTACGAGGAATGTCGTTGTTATCGCCCTTTCCATTCTTTGCGAAAGGAGTCGGACCAGAAGCACGACGGCAAAACCATTACCACCTTGGGGTCGGTGCGCGAAACGATCAGCGGAAAAAAAGACCGGGCGAGGTGCATTCCGGGCAGGTGCCATCTGTCGAAGCATAATGTGGACAGAGCACAGTCGAAACGGGGACTTAAACTGCGTGGAACAACCAATCCGAACACACGCTCCAACTCATTCGCGAGGTGATCTGCTACCGCCTGCTCTCCGGGGGAACCGGCGATTTCGCCTTTCAACGCGTAAGCACGGTGAGCGACCGCCGCTAATTCGCCGGGCGATACGTAGCGTCCCGGCTCCGAACAATAGATCACGTCGCCGGGGAGGCTTTCCAGTCCCCAGCGGAACATCGCCTGATTCGCCTGGACAAGACACCCCCAGACGACATCGCCGTCGTTTATCAGTCGACGCTGATGCAACCAGATTTGAAACAGACCGTCGGTTATGGGTAGCCACGCAGGGACTCGCATCCAGACGCCGAAGAAATACCGCCAGAACCCGAACCGGCGCGGGGCGTCGCCGAACCGGGTCTGCGCATCCTGTAAAACCTGTTCGAAGTATACCTCGTCCGACATAGGGCTTCCTGACACGTTACCACCGATTCGCGACGCGGGTGCCGGACACCCGCGTCGCGAAAAGTTCGCCTACATACCCAGCCATTTTTTGACGCGATACACCGTGGTATCGCGGTGCAGTTCGGCGATGGCGCGGGTGAGCGGAATCTCCTTCGGGCAGACCTGGACGCAGTTCTGGGCGTTGCCGCAGGAGGCGATTCCGTCGTTGCCGGTAATCGCCTCGAGTCGCTCGTCCGCATTCAGTTTTCCGGTCGGGTGCGAGTTGAACAGGCGGACCTGCCCGAGTGCCGCCGGACCGATAAAGTTGCTGTGCTCGTTGACCTGTGGGCACGCTTCCAGACAGGAACCGCAACTCATACACCGGGCGAAGTCATACGCGAGTTCCTGTTGCTTCTGGCTCATGCGCGGTCCCGGTCCCAGGTCATAGGTCCCGTCAATCGGAATCCAGCCCTGGATCTTTTGTAGGTTCTCGAACATCCGGGAACGGTCGACGCACAGGTCACGGACGACCGGGAACTTACTCATCGGCTCCAGTCGCAGTCGGCTGGAACCGTTTACGAGTGGGGCGACTCGGTCGATCAGTCCCGAGCACGACTGGCGTACTTTGCCGTTGATCCGCATCGTACAGGAGCCGCATACTTCTTCGAGGCAGGCTTGCTCCCACGCGACCGGCGCGACTTTTTCGCCCTTCTGGTTGACCGGGTTGCGCTGAATCTCCATCAGGACCGAAATCACGTTCATGCGCGGGCGATAGGGGACTTCAAACACTTCTTCGTAGGGCGCG
>JACMIS010000861.1 GCA_014381035.1 Armatimonadota bacterium | reverse complement strand
CGCGCCAGCCCGAACGCCGCACTGGTAAACGCCGGGTCGGTCTGCGAAACGCGGTCATACAGCGCGGCGGCGGCGGGCAGATCCCCCATCGCTTCGGCGGCGAACGCCAGCGCGACTTTCGGGGCGAGTTCGCCCGGGACTTCGCTGTATACCGCGTCGAACGCGGCGTAGGCATCGCTGTATCGAGTCTGCCCGAACGCCGACAAGCCCCGTAGCCAGGTCACCTGCCAGTCATAGGGGTCGTTCGCCTGCGCGTCTTTCAGCAGTTTTTCGGCGTCGTCGAACTGCCCCTGCCCGATGCGGGCGCGGGCGAGCAGAAGCGGTGCCTCGACCGACTCGGGGAACTGCGCCATCGCCTGCTCGAACTGCGTCGCGACCTGGTCCGGGTCGGTCAGCGACGCGGCGGCGAGAATCGTGCCCGCCGCCGGATCGAGCGGGTCGGGCTTCGGCACGGGCAGGGCGCGAATATCGAGCGCGTCGGGGTCGTCCAATCCGTCCGCATTGTCGCCGGAAAAGTGCGTGCTTTCCACGGGGCGCGGCGTGCCGGTCGCGGCGACGGTTTCGCGGAGCACCCCGATGAGTTGCGACGCCATCTCGTCCGCCGTCTGGAACCGTTCGTCCGGATTCGGGCGCGTCGCTTTTATGAGAAGCCGGTACAGGGCGTCGTTCTGCGCGAACACCGGCTCGTCTTTCGGCGTCGGCAGGGCGAACTCGTACTTACTCCCCTGGAACGGGAAATCGGCGAGGAGAACCGCGAGGGTACGTGCGACGGTGTACAGGTCGCTCGTGAACGACGGATCGTCCTTCGCTTCCGGCGCCGAGTAGCCTTTCGTGCCGTAAATGTCGCCGTCCATGTCGTCCACGCGCCGCACACCGCCCATGTCGATCAGTTTCACGTCGTCATCCTCGACCATGAAGTTGTCCGGCTTGAAGTCGCAATACACCAGCCCCATACGCTCCATGTAGCCGAACGCGAGCAGTATCCGGTGAGTATACGCGATGGCTTCGGCGACCGGGAGCGGGCCGCGTTCCTTGCGGATCGTTTTGAGCGTCTTGCCGCCGACGTACTCCATGACGATGTAGCCGTCCGCGCCCTGGGTGACGAAGTTATACACGCCGACGATGTTCGGGTGCTTCACGGCGGCGAGGAACTGCCGTTCGGCGACGGCGGCTTGCGCCCCCACGGCGTCTTTCGAGTTGAGGAGTCCTTTGAGTACCACCCAGCGCGACAATACCGTGTCCCAACCGAGGTAGATCCAGCCCAGCCCGCCGAACGCGATAGCACCTTTCACCTCATACTGCCCGGCGACGCTGTCGCCAGGGTTCAGCGTCGGCACGAACGAATACTCGGTGCCGCACATCGGGCAGAACCCTTTGACCAGGTTCAGCTTTGCGTTACAGTTCGGGCAGAACCGCTTGTTTTCGGGCACGACCGGGTCGGCGAGCAGGGATTGGAGCGGGTCGATGGTCGGGAGCGGTTCGAGGTTGATCAGCCCCGCGCCGAGCGAGCGGCGCGTCGTGCCGCGCGAACCGCGCCGGGAGCCTGAGGAACCAGTACGCCCGGAACCCGCGGTGCCAAAACTGCCACGCCCGGAAAGGGAGGCACTGGCGCGGGCGGACACAGCACCGCCCACCTTCGCCGACGCGGTCATTGCCGCCGCCGCCGGTGCCGCGCCGACCGGGGCACGCCCGCAAGTGTCGCAGTAGCCGTCCTGGATCGTTCCGGCGCAACCGGCTCGCTGGCAGTTCATTTCTTTTGAATCCTTCCGCTTGTTTCGCGGCGCAACCGCTCCTCGCACGCCGCGATCAGTTTCGTCACCCGCTCCGCCGGTAGACGCGGTTCGTCAAGCAAGGTGCGAACTTGAAGCAACAGCCGTTCTAAGGTAACATCCGCGCTACCCGTCATCCGCATCCGGGCGAGCAGAACGGCGTGTCGTCCTTTCAACTCCGACGGCAGATCGAGCAGGGATTGATTGGTTTTCCGGGCATCGGCGAGCGCGGCTTGCGTGGTTTTCGCCGTTTCCAGCCACCGGTGCAGACCAACCGAAACGGCTTGCCATCGCTTCTCCTGCCCCGATCCTTCCAGAGACACCAGCCACTCTTCCAACTGCCGCAAGCGCGCGGTGCCCACGCCGGGTTGCGGAAGTGCGGACGAATCCAACACCTCCTGACACGCGGCATGAGAGCAGACCACCGCCGCTTCCTGTTCCGTTACTTCCGTCAGGAGCCGCCGCGCCGCGAGCAGATCGGCGCCGACGGCCTCCCGTTCGCGACGGTCCGTCTCCATAGCGGTTCGGGCGGCGGATAGTAACGTGGCGATGTCGCGGTCCGCGGTTCCGGTGATCCCGAGCGGGTCGCTCGCGATGCGCCGCCCCAGTTCCTCGATCTTGCGCCGCGCCTCGATGAGTTGCGGCGGGGGGGACAGGCCGAGCGCGGCGCATTGTTCCCGAAGAGTAGATTCCTTGCTATGCAACGCGTCCTGGATCGGCTCCCACCGCTCCCACGCCGCCTCGACCGACAGCACGGCGTCGCGGGCGGTCGCGAACGCGTCCGTCATCGCCATGAGCAGCCGCTCCGGCGTGATCACCCGCGCGTTCGCGGCGGACGACAACAGATTGCGCTCGGCGAGTGGTGTCTTCAGTTCGGGGAGCGGGATGGATGCGCCGGTGAGCAGATGCTCGATCTCCGCCAGTGTCTCGCTGTATCGCCAGAGACGGTTCACCGTCCGGCGCGTGCGACTCGCCCGTTCGACCACCTCGCTGATCGTCCCGATCTGGCCGAACAGGTCGCGCATCGCCACTAACGCGGGGAGGACGCGCGATGCGGTGACGCCCGCGAGCGGCTGCGCGGAAAAGCCGTCCCGCCCGTCGATGCGCTTCATCGCCAGCGTGTCGTCCAGGGCGAGCAGATTTTCCGTGGCGACCGCTATTTTGCGCCGCCAGTCCGCGATAAGGTTGTCGATCTGTTCCTGCGTCACTGATGATAACTTTTCTAACAACCGCGAAAAGAAAAGGTCGGAGAGGAAGGGCGGGACGGGAAATCCGCCACCACCCCATCCCTCTCCGACCTTCCCCGCAGCCGGGCAACGGGCAACCACTGCTGACCCGTTTACCGTCCGCTAAGACAATCGAATAAAAATGTCCTGCAATGGGAGCGTTTAGCGAACTGCTCACGTCAACCGCTCCTTTTAACAGTACGCATATAATACCATGATTCGTGTTTTCGGGCGCCCCCTTTGACGTGGAGAAACACACCGCTCCTGCCGCCGACGCCCCTGGGAGTGCCGTGATATAACGTATTTCGCCTGTGGATTTATAACTGTGAACAACCGCCTCCGCGTGTATTTACGCCACGTCACCTATAATCTGCGCGGCGGTTTTTTGATCCGACCGCTGGTGATCGCTCTGACGCTGGGTCTTTTTGGCGCGGTTTTCTCGGCGCTCGAAGAGGCGGTGCCGGTGCTCGGGGCCTGGGTGCCCGCCTTTCTGTTTCCTTCGCACTCCGACCCACAGGTGGCACAGGTCATTCTGGGCTGCATCGCCGGTTCGATGATGACGGTCGTCTCCATCGTGTTCGCGATCCTTCTGATGACGCTGACGCTGGCGTCCAACCAGTTCTCGCCGCGCATTATCGTAAACTTCGCGCGGGATCAGGTGACCCAGCAGACGCTCGGCATCTTCCTCGGTACGTTCGCGTACTGCCTCGGGGCACTCCCCGCCGCCCGCTCCGTGCCGACGCCTTTCTCGCCGGTCGCCACGGTTCTCGGGGCGATGGTGCTCGCGCTCGCCTGTATCGCATGGCTACTTTTCTTCATTCACCACATCTCTCAGGCGATTAGCGTCAACTACATCGTGGATAATATCGCGCGGGATACGGAGGGCGTGATCGACGAGATCATGCCCGCCCCGCTCCGGCGTGGCCGGATGCCGGCGACACCGCTGCCGGAAAGAACGACGCGTGAGGCGGCACTTCTGAACGAAGTTTCCGGGTACGTCCGGTTCATTGATGGCGCACGGCTGATCGCGCTGGCGAAGCATTACGGCATCGCGGTCCGGGTCGTGCGCCGGGT
>JACMIS010000860.1 GCA_014381035.1 Armatimonadota bacterium | reverse complement strand
CGTCTTGCGGATGGAGGACGGCTTCCTGCACTCGGCGGAGTTGTGACAGCAACCGTTGTGTGCCGGGAGGATCGGCGGATAAGCCCGCCGATCCTCCCGGCATACCTTTGTCTGCAGTGTTGACCGATTGCAGGCAGTGGCTATTTGCGTCGGCGCAGAGCGAGGGTGCCTGCGAAGGTGAGCAGACCGGGTATGATTAAAGTTCCCGCACCCGCCTCGGGGACGGTAACCGCACGCAACGCCACGAACTGTGTCACCTGTGTCGGGTTGAAGTTGTCATCGGAAACCAGGATCAGCGCACGCGCACCGTCCGCGAACGTGGGACCGAAGGTCATCCCCTCGATGTTGTCCGGGATGACGCCGAGCGAGCCGAGGTCCAGCAAGAGCGTCTTTTGTACCGGGATAATGGTTCCAGCGAATGCATCCAGGTCGTCTATCCCGGAAACGTCCGTGGCACCGGCGGTGTCCACTTCGAAGAGGCGGACCGTGTTGCCCACGCCTAACGCGAATGCCCGCTCCATTGCCAGGAACCGCCCGCCGCCGAGGGCAAGCATGTCTACCAGCCCGTTATCGGCAGCACCCCCGGGCGGGTTTGAACCGACCGGGATCGGGTTCACAGAGTAGACGAACTCAGCACCTGCGGTCTGGGCGGCGAGGTTGTAGGTCAGGATGCGGGCATTGGCGGAGGAAGACAGGGTAGCGATGCCGCCGTCCTGAAGTAACGCACTCTCGGTGGCGGTGATCAGCGTCGTTCCGTCGGGGGTGACGGTCAGTGTCTCAAACGCCAGGTTGTTGCGAATGCCGGTGTCCGCCCCAAGACCATTGACCAGATAGCGGGACCGGATCGGCAGGCTCGCCTGACGTTCGCCGGTGGCGAGGTCGAACGAGCTGATGAACGGCTGGAAGCCTCGGTTCCGGTCCCCTTCGGATGCGATGTAAGCCCGCCCTGCGTTGAGCGGGTCCAGCACGATATCCTCGAAGTCGGTCGAAAACACGGGGAACGGATTCCCGCCCGCGGTGAGTGTGGTGGATTCGGCGAACGTAACATCGCCGTTGTTGAGTTGACCGTCGGACAGGTCGATCCCCAGCGTGTAGAACCGCGCCGGGTTGGTCTGGCTACGGTCATCGGACACGGCGTAATACTGGCTGCCGCCGACGTACGCGATGCCGGATAGACCGCCCAGAGTGGTTCCATCCACAACCGTACCGGGGGCGAAGCGTTGTTCGCCTATCAGCGAAAGCGACAGGGACGGGGACAGGGCGTAGGTAGTCGCCGACAAAGACAGGGCCGCAAGGGTGGCAATACAGACACGGGAGAACAGGCGCATGACAATATCCTTTCGGGCGTTCGGTTGGTTACGCCGCCCACTTAATAATCTACCTAACATATGTTAAGCGGATGTTAACGCCGTGTTAAATTTTAGACACCGCGCTCGGCGACTGGCGTGTGCGCACAAAAAATTGAATCTTTCTTGACGAAACCAGGTCACACAGGATACAAAGCGATGCGGGTAAACTCTGTTTCACCGCCTTGTGCAAATTCGCGCTAAAATAGTTTCGCGCCACTGCACAATCGTTTGACTTGGGAAGCGAAGGGGATTCCATGCGGCAAATCTGGCGCAATTGGTCAAAAGCGTTTTCGTCTCCGATAGCCTATGGCGTCGGGGGGATTTTTCTTGTCGTGTCCTGCATCGGGGCGGGCGTCAGTGCCCCGGTCAGAAAGGAACCGCCCACGCCGCAATTCGTTCGCGATGTCGCGCCTATTCTCGATAAAAAAGGGTGCTCGGTCGCCGGGTGCCATGGCAAGTTCGGCGGGCGTGGCGGGTTCGCCCTTTCCTTACTCACCCTTTCGCCGTGGGACGACTACGACCCGATTGTGCGGGGCGCGAAGGGGCGACGTATCAATTTCGCGGAGCCGGAGAAAAGCCTTCTGTTACTCAAAGCGACCGGAGTTATGGGGCATGCGGGCGGAGAGCGATTCCAAGTCGGTTCGCCCGAATATCAGACGATACGCCGCTGGATCGCCGCCGGGGCGCCGTTCAGCGTGGAGGAAGACGCGCATCTGACGAAACTTACCGTCTCTCCCGCGAATGCCGTGATCCCCAAAGTCGGCGCGAAACTCCCCGTTACGGTGCGAGCATCTTTCTCGGACGGCACCACCCGCGATGTGACGCGATACGCCCAGTACGAATCGAAAGATACCGCCGTCGCCGATGTAGACGCGAACGGTGTCGTGATCGGGAAGCGATGGGGCGGGACCGCGATCATCGTGCGCTACCTCGGCACCGTGGAAGCCGCCTTTTTGACGTTGCCCCGCGCCGATAGCAAACCCTACCCCGTCGTCACCGGAAGTAACTTCATAGACGGATTCGTTCAGGCGAACCTTAAGAAAATGAACGTCGTACCGTCCCGCCTCGCGAACGACCGCGAGTTTGTCCGACGTGTGATGTTGGATGTTTGCGGGCGGCTCCCGAGTCACGCGGAAATCACGACGTTTGTCGCGGACAAGGCACCGGACAAGCGAGCGAAACTGATTGACAAATTGCTGGATACGCCGGAGTACGTCTCAGTGCGTACCCAGCGACTCGGCGACCTGCTTCGGATTCACCCGCAACGGATCGGGGGTGGCATCACCGGGGAACGCGGGGCGGTATTGTTCGAGGATTGGGTGCGCGACGCCGTCGCGTCGAACATGCCCTACGACCAGTTCGTGCGCGAGATCATGCTGGCGCGTGGCTCCAACCTGCGAAACGGTCCCGCCAACTTCTACCGCATCGAGCAGAGCGCAGAAAACCGTATGGAAACCGTGGGGCAGGCGTTTCTCGGATTGCGGATGGCGTGCGCCCGGTGCCACAAAAACCCGTTCGACCGTTGGACTACGGACGATTATTGGAACTTCGCTGCGTTCATGGGCAAAGTTTCGGTGCGTCAGGGAACATTGAGCGACGAGTTCGAACTTTTCTATGCGTCGTATGGCGAAGTGCGAAACGCCTCCGTGACCGGGCGCAACAAAGGCAAGATCGCCCCGCCGACATTTTTAGGCGCGGAAGAACCACTCAAACTGCCGAAAACCCCGGACGGCCGCGACCCGGATTACGTCGAGAAGTTCGCCGAATGGTCGGTCAACAAAAGCAACCCGTATTTCGCGAAGGCGACCGTGAACCGATTGTGGGGGCATTATCTCGGCAAGGGCGTTATCCACCCGGTGGACGATATGCGGGCGACCACGCCGCCCGCCGTTCCGGGACTACTGGAAGCCCTGTCCAAAGATTTCGTCGCGCATCGCTACGACATCAAGCACACGATCCGCGTCATCCTGAACTCGCGCACCTACCAGACGGCGGCGGAAGTGAACGCGACAAACAAACTGGACGATCGGTTCTATAGCCACTTTTACCCGCGTCCGCTACCGGGACCGGTGCTGTTAGACGCTCTCAATCAGGCGACGGGTACCACGGAGCGGTTCGGCGAGTTTCCCGCGGAAACCAAGGTCGTCGACCTGACGCTCCCCGTCGGCTCGTTCTTCCTGGATACGTTCGGACGGTCGCACCGCGAATTCCTCGCCGAACTGGAACCGAACATCGAACCGACACTGGT
>JACMIS010000859.1 GCA_014381035.1 Armatimonadota bacterium | reverse complement strand
TGACCCTCGGGCGGCGTGAACATTCCGATGAAGTCATCGGAGGAGATATATCCTGGTTCAATCTGTCTCTCGATCAACCGAAACCAATCGCCCCGGTCAAAAAAAGAAAACCGTCTGCGAAAGCAAAAACTACCGCGAAAAAAAATCGGTAGCGATGTCCGCATCAACCATTACGGCATCCAGTATTTTTGCCGCTATCGCCATTTAATACTAAAACAGGAGTTTCTTATTATGCGTTCACTTTCGAAGCGGCTCCGCCGCAACATGCCTATCGCTTTCGTACTTGCCACGGCAACCATCGCTCTTCCCGCCGCATCTCAGGCAGCACCGGTTATCTCCCGATTGACCCCACCGAGTCGGGTCACCTCGGGATTCGGGTCCACCGGGGCGGTGATCGCCCGTTTCCTGCCAGACCAGCGTTTCGATTTACAGGCGACCGTTATTCCCGATGAAACGTCGAAGAGTGTCGTCGCGGTCGAATTTTTCGTGGATAACGTTTCGGTAGGTGTGATCAGTAGCACTGTCCCGAACCCGGCAAACGGGTCTCTCGTGGATGCGAACCGGACAACGGGAACCCCGGCGGTGCGCGTTCTCCCCTTGAATGCACGCGTCGCATCGTTGCGTGCATACCGAAACACGGTACCGGGTGTTCACACGTTGCGGGCAGTCACGTTGCAAAGCGACGGCTTGACCAGCGAACGTTCCGGGGTGTTCGAGATCGTGAACGTTTCCACACCGCTCGGTCGTCGTGCCCGAAACGTCGTTATCTTCATCGGTGACGGAATGGGAATCGCCCATCGCACCGCCGCGCGAATAATGCTCCAGGGGGTGTCGCAAGGGAAGTCGAATGGGTCGCTCGCGATGGACACTTTCCCCGGCACAGCACTGGTCACAACATCCTCGCTTAACTCGATTGTCACCGACTCCTCCCCTGGAGCGGGGTGCTACAGCACCGGCAACAAGGGAAATAACAACGAGCACGGCGTCTTCCCGGACGACACGTCCGCGATTTTCGACAACCCGCGCATCGAGACGATGGGTGAGTTTATGTTCCGAAAATACGGCAAAACTCTCGGGATCGTCACTACTTCGGACGTGTTCGACGCCACCCCCGGATCGTTCGGCTCGCACACCCAGGCGCGAGCTGCCGGCACTGGTATCGTGGACCAGTACCTGAATGAACAGATCGATTTCGGTGGGCTACGGGTGCTGCTCGGCGGCGGACGGCGATGGTTCCTTCCGTCGGGCGCGACATTCGCGTCGGGGAATGGCTACGACCTCCTCGGCTCATCCCGGTCGAATGGCAACGACTATGTGCTGCCTCCCGACGTTGTGGCAGGTTGGGGAGTGCCTGCGGGAACACTGGATCAGGGCACCAACGTTATCGCCGCTTTTCAGGGAAAAGGGTTCACCTACGCCAGTGATGCAACGACGCTGGCAAGTGCTAACACCACCCAGTTGCTCGGCTTGTTCCATACGGGGAACATGAATATCGCGCTCGACAAATTAGCCAAGCGTCGCAACGCGGTCATTGGCAACCTCGGCGGCAAAAACCCGACGACCAACGCGTTCGTGGTGGATGAATATGGCTTCCCGAATCAACCGATGCTGGAAGAGATGACTTCGAAGGCACTGGAAACTTTGAATAAAAACCCGGCTGGCTTTACGCTGATGGTCGAAGCGGCATCCATCGACAAGCAAGCGCACAATATGGACTCGGAACGGTGGATCATGGATACCATCGAGTTCGACAAGTCTATCAAAGTCGCTCAGGATTTCGCGAATCGCAACCCGGATACGCTGGTCGTCGTGACCGCCGACCACGAATGTGCGGGGGTGAATATCATCGGCGCATCGCTCGTTAATAATAACACGCTCAACGCCGCGAACCAGGCGAGTCTTCTGACACGGGCACAGGAAACGGATGCGGGTAGCAAAACAACCCGTTTGCGAAACGAAGTAGTCGGTTTGTACGAAGCCGCAGGTTTCCCCCAATATAGTATCGCCACCGATGGATACCCGGCAGATACGGACCCGAACCGAAAAATGTTGATCGGTTACGCCGCGAATGCCGACCGCAACGAGGATTGGCTCACGAATCCGATGCCACTCCAGGACGGTCAAAGTATCCTGACCAATGGCGTTGCCGCCGGTGCAGGGGCGACGTTCGACTACGATGACGCCCCACTGTCGGCTTATCCGCTCAACCCGACATTCCGTGACAACGGTTTCGCTACCTCTGCGAACCAACTCGGCTTCATAATTACCGGTCAGGTGGGACCTTCCGGAGGCGGTTCCGCGGCGCACACCGCGTCGGACATTCCGCTTTCCGCTTATGGTCGCGGCGCGAGTTTGTTCTTCGGGGTAATGGACAACACCGACGTGTACTTCCGTATCATGCAAGCCATGATCGGCGGCGCGAAATAATACCGGTTTAAAAGGAAAAACAATGAAAAACATGTTGCGCCTTTGCGCATCTGTTGCCGTAGCCACCGCGCTGTTTAGCGCGGTGACCACGGCACAGGCACAAGTAATCACAGTGACGGAAAATTTTGACGCGGCTACCCCCGGAATGGCAGCGGGGACGCTGTTCCCGTCGTCGCTCGTGGTGTCGTTCGCCGGGGTCAACGGGATCACCAATCAGTGGGAGCCGGATTTGTCGGACCCGCAACTGACGGTGGGATCGAACGCGGGCAACAACGTGCTTGGTCTTGGTGATGGCGGGTTCAGCGATGGTCCGATCATTTTCCAACTGATTCCGGACACGTTTTTTGACACATTCTCGATTGATGTCGTGCCAGGAACATCGGCAGACGCTTCCGCAACTGCTATTGGTTATTTTCAAACGTTGAGTGGGGCGTTCGATGCGTTCACGTTCAACGTGGATCAGACTGTGCCGGGAACCCTGAACCTTTCACTATCCATCCCCGCGCAAACCGTTGCGATCATCTTGCCCGGCAACGCCCAGTACGACAACGTGGCACTTCAGGCAACCACCGTTCCGGAAGCGGGCACCTTGCCACTCGCGCTCGGCGGATTTGCCGCCATAGGCGGCATGACAATCGCCCGCCGCCGCCGGAAATAGTCGGTGGGGAATCTCATTCCTCCGATGGAATGAGATTCCCCACCATAATTTCTCCTCAGGACATTTCAAGCGACCAGGGAAAACCCTTCGACCTTGCGACCTTGAGCGGTTTCTACACTCTGTTGACTGGTCGCGCGTATCGCCACGTTTTGTGCGGGAAACATCCCTCACGTCGCATGGGACTCATGCTGTCACGCTCCCCGAGGCGTTTCGCGACGACCCCGGCGCGAACGAATCTTGCCACTTCCCATTCCCATCAATCCGACCAAGGCACCGATCCCCAGTGAAACCGCGGAAGGCGTCGCGGGTACGGGCTGATACGCCGCCCCGCTAGTAAGGTCGGCGAGAACCGTATCCGGAATATTCGCTATCGGCGTGCTTCCTCGGGAACCGTTGGTGAGGCTCAATGTATACCATAATCCGGTATCCGCTGCGCCAAACAAAGTGTCGCCCACGGTATTGTTGTCGCGCAGTGACAGGGCAAGTTGTACCAGGGAAGTGTCCGTTGCCGCCCTGCGGGCGGCATTGATGGTGTTGCCACCAAGCGTGGTGCCTGCTCCGCCGATGGTGCCCTGAATAAGATCCAGGTCGCCGCTGAAAAATTCGAATGCGCCGGCGTTTATGGCGAAGCCGTACAGGACTCCGTTGCTCGTATCTACCGCAATATCCCCGAAATCCAGCACTTCGTCGTTACTCACTCCTCTGTCGGGGGAACCGCCGTTATTTCCGTAATTGACATCGCCCGCCCATAATTGTGCATTGTAGGTAGGGGCATCGGGGTCGGTAGTAACGTCGAACGTTACCCGATACAGATCGTCGGTGGCACTGGCGATAGCCCAGTAGGCGTTGTCATAGTACGAAGCGTTGGCGAATCGGATACCGCTTGCAACGAGGTTTACGCCGCCCCCGTGGCGAATCAGCGTCTGCAGTCCCGTGTCACGGTTGTAGGCATAAAAGTCTTGGCTGCCACTCCCGGAAGATAGGGCGTTGGTCCCGTTGCGGTAATACACGTTTTCCGTGTTCCTGTCCCAGGCGAGACCGTTGACGAAATTCAACCCGGTATTCAGGACCAACTCACGGCTGTGAAACGTGTTGTTCGAATTGAAATTGTACTGGTAGAGCGTGACGGCACTGTCTCCCGCCGTCGCGCCGTAAAAGGAGTATGCCTGCGCGCGTGCGTTGCGGGCTTGAAGCAGGCTCAGCACAGCCGGACCGAGAACGAATACGGCGGTGACGCTGAGGAGTTGACGAACACAGTGGATGCCAAATAGCGAGAATACAGTTTTCAGCACAGGTCTTCCTTTAGATGATTACTCTATTCCCGGCACAGAATGACAGCACTAACCATGGCTCTATTAATAAATAATGCATGACGAGCGAGCGGGGAAATAGTGATATGACGGCAGTATACCATAGCAACCACTAAAATGGGAAATAACGTTTATGGCGTGGCATAAGACGCCACGGACGCCGATTTTTGGAACCGGAAAAAAAACGCCAGAGGGTAAGTCTGGCGTTTTTCTCGAAACCGTGTTGCGCTTACCGTGCACTCATCGGGACGAACTTGAGGTCGCGGGGACCGACATAGACCGACGCGGGGCGGATCAGTCGTTGGTCTTCCAGTTGGTCAATCATGTGGGCGGTCCAACCGGAGGTACGACCGATAGCGAAGATCGGGGTGAACAGTTCGCTCGGAACGCCGACTGCGTGGAGGATCAATGCCGCGTACAACTCTACGTTCGCGAACAGGTCGCGTCCCGGTTTCAGTTCGGCAAGCACTTTGACTGTGGTATCCTCGACCGCCTTAGTCAGCGTGAGCAGGTTATTGACATTCTCATCGCCGGTCGTCTCCGCCATCGTCGCGGCGGCATCCGAAAGCAGTTCGGCGCGGGGGTCGCGCACCTTGTAAACGCGGTGACCGAAGCCCATGATACGCCGGTTCGCGGTCATTTCGCCGCGGATAAAGGCATCCGCGTTGTCGGGTGTGCCGATGGTTTGTAGCATCTTGAGCACTGGACCGGGAACGCCGCCGTGCTTGGGTCCTTTGAGTGCGCCAATCGCGGCGGTCAGCGCGGAAACCATGTCGGAGTCGGTCGAGGTCACGACCCGTCCGGTGAATGTCGAGGCATTCAAGCCGTGTTCGGCGACCGCGACGAGGTAGGCGTTCAAACCGGCGACGCGGGCGGCGGATGGTTCTTCGCCTTCCAGCATGTACAGGAAACCAGCGGCGAGGCCATGCTCCGGCTTCGGCTCGACGATCTCCTTGCCCTGTTTGATACGGTACGAATGCGCGACAATCGCCGGGATCTGCGCTTGCAACCGCGCGGCACGGCGGCGGGAGCCTTCGATGTCGAGGCTGTCCACAGACGCGTCGCCGATGGAAAGCAGACTCGCGCCCATACGCAGGACATGCATCCCTTCGGCGTGCGGCGCGAAGGCTTTCAGGGCGTCGATCACCGGTGCGGGCAGGGCGCGTGCGCCCTGCATTTCTGCTTTCAGGGCGTCGAACTCGGTTTGATTCGGCAGTCTGCCGTTCCAGAGCAGGTAGCAAACCTCCTCGAACTGGACATTGCCGGAAAGTTCGGAAATGTCGTACCCGCGCAGGGTCAGTTTGCCCTTTTCGCCGTCCACTTCGGCGATATTGGTGGCGGCGGCGACAATGCCTTCGAGACCTTTGGCAACCTGCGGAGTCGGTTTATTCTCATCAGTGGCGGCAGACATAATAGTTTGATAATCCTCGCTTGCGTTTCATGCCCACGCCACGGATACACTCCTGAGTGGCGCGGTAAATCGGGTTCACGACCGGGGTATAGTGTCGCGTATTAACCGCGTGATTGTAGACGGGAAATCGGCATTTTGTCAACTGTTGCTTATCGTTTTTGGTTGTAACCGAAACCCGAAAAACGAAAACGCCCCCGGTTGTACCAAGGACAACCGGAGGTGCTTTATCGAATCGTGGGTTACAACGGGTGTCTGGCAACGACCGTATCCTTCCCGTTTACTTCAGGAGGAAGAACCACTCCTGCTGACAGGAGCCACCGCTCCAGGGCCAGAGCAGGATGCGGGTGTTATTCGCGCCGGAACAGTTCTCGCCGTCAAGGACGTTCCGCGTGCCGTCCGGTTTTGTACCAGCCGTGCTGATTTTGTACCGCCCGCCGGAAGTCGCTGTGATCTGCCACTGTTGCCAGGGTCCGCCGTTCCAATCCCAGAGCCCGATATAAGTGCCGTTATTGGGACTCGCACCCGTGCAGTCCAGACTACGCCCTATGGTGCCGTTGGGATTGATCGTACGGATCGAGTAGTAGCCGTTGTTCAAACTGTTGACAAGCCATTTCTGGTTGTTGGTACCCGCGTAGGGCCACAACTGTATCGGTGTGCCGTTGGTGTTGCCGAAGCCATAACAGTCGAGGGCGTTCCCGGTCGTCGCGGCTGCGATTTCATAGACGCCGTTTATCAAGGTGGAGGGACCGATCCCGTTGTTGATTGCCGCGGCGTACTGCGCGGCATTCCCAATAAATCCGTCATAGAGCCACATCCAGCCGCCGGAGATCCCGCATTGGTTCTTCCAGTTGGTCATTTTTGTTTGAACGCTGCTCGGGCTATCTACGTTGTTCCATACGCCGGGATAGACGGGAATGCCGCCAAAATTCCACGCACAGGGGTTGTTTCCGCCTCCGCCGTCGTAGCACTGGAGGTGGATCGCATCAATGGTACCCCCGCGCTGAGCGTTGACCTGCGAAGCGACACTCGTCCAGAAACCGGCGTTGGTGTACGGGTCCAGTGCCACTTTGTAGCCCTGGTTCCCTAACATCACGCAAAACTTCACCATCGTGCTCAGGTCATAACAGTTCTCATCATCCAGATCAATCGCATCGAGAGCGGGGATGGCAGTTTTCAATGCCCGGAAGTTCCGGTAGAGGATGCTTCCCGATCCCGTTCCTTGCGAGTTGACGAGGTCTCTGATGTTCTGAAAATCCCCGACGTTGGATGAGCCGACACTGAACGTGACTCTCTGCACGGTGCCCTGCTTCAGGATCGCCATATTACCCGCGAAATCGGGATGGGTCGAACCGCCGATGTAGGAGCCATTCGAACAGAGTGGAAACTCCCCGTTGAAGTTCAGATCGCCGTTGGGTCTGACCTGGATGTTCCACACAACCACTTCCTTGAAGCCCGAGTTCTTGAGTTCGTTGATACGGTTCGCCGCGTTGATATAAAGCGGTCCCCCGCCGAATATCCCCGACGTAGAGGCAAACGCCGCACCCGGCGCGAATGCGGCGAGCATCACAATACCGATCAACAGTACCACCGCAGGAAACGCGGCGAGTGCTTTTTTCCAACATAAATACTTCATACGAGATACCTCCATGGAGCGTCGTCTTAGACAGCAATAATAGCTTTGATGCAAAACAAGAGATTGTTTGCCCGGCTTGTGTATCCTCCTTTCTACTCGCGCCCTGAAATGGTGACACTAAGGTTGCGATTGTAGCGAAGAATCTTATCTAGGCTCAGGATTTCTTTTCGATTGGACGTCGGTCTGACCGTCTGAGTGGTTCCGCAATAGTAATGGGAGATATTCTGATCGCAGGGCAATCGCGTCACGGTATTGCCAGGGTGTTCACCGCGTATTAGGCGTGAATGGACACCATGTCCCTTGACCAAACCTTTCGTTACCGTTGCTACATCGCGCAGGGATGCCATTTCCCCATCTTCGTTGCATAGGAAACCGCTTTCTTAAATGGTACCCGAGGTTCCACGACTTGTAAAGTGTTTCGCGGAAAATAAAAATGCCCCGGTCTGTATAGAGCGGGGCATTTTTATTTTTGTTCACTGTTTGGGAGGACCGCCCCCCGGCATCAGTGTGTCCATTTTGTCCGCCGTTTCTGGCAGAGGCGAGACTGCCGTGGTGGGAGCACTCGATGTTTGCGGGGGCGGTTCCTCCGTTGCGCATCCGGTAACCAACAGGGTAGACAGAGCAACGCAAACCGAAACAACGCTTTCTCTTTTTTTCATTCAGCGACTTCCTACGATCAGTGGTCTATGGAAATACTACCGCGCCTGCAGCATTCCGTTTGCCGGAGCGAGACCAATGGTCACCCTTGCTAGACAGTTCGCTGACTTTGAGTGCTTTTACATGGCCATCGCAGAAAGCAGTGTTGTTGATCGCTTTTGGATCGGCAGGCTTGCCAATCGGTTCGCCGATCTTCTCGCGGTAAGCCGCATTATGACGCCCCGCCACGGAAACTTGCGAACCTCTTACGGACCCGTAGCCCGTTCCGCCCGCTTTGAAATCGAACCAACTCAATGCGAGTGTTTGCCCCGGTTGCTTGCCCAGCGCGTTTCCTGTCGATGCCCAGTCTTTGGTTTCCACTAGGAGTGCAGTGATCGCGGGTTGCGCCACATCTGC
>JACMIS010000115.1 GCA_014381035.1 Armatimonadota bacterium | reverse complement strand
GCGAAACCGGATGGGCGGACGAAGCGCGTTCCCTGACCGATACGCTCCTGGAAACGTTCTGGGACGCGACGGACGGCGGCTTTTTCTACTCCGGCACCGGGCATGAAACCCTGATCGCGCAAAGCAAGGACTTCTTCGACGGCGCGTTGCCGTCGCCGAACGGGGTCGCGGCGCGGGTTCTGGCGCGCCTCGCCAAACTACCAAATGGTGGTCGGTATGAACGTTTCATCCACGTGATGCTATCGAACTATCATGGCTTGATGGCTCGCGCCCCGCAGGCGACGGCAACCTTGATACTGGCGGCACGGGAGATGCTCGGCGATTCTCAGGCTCCTCCTGTGCGCGAAGCGGTTCTGCTCAGTGCCAATACCGGAGAGTTTACGCTGAAACCCGGTGAAACGACGACCGCGACCTTCACGTTCATTATTGCGGACGGCTTTCATGTGAACGCCCGGTTCGTGCCCCGCCCCGACCTGATAGCGACTGTAGCAATGATCGGAACATCCGCGCCCGCCGCCATCGGTCCCATTCGCTTCCCCGCGGAAACCATGTACGACGACGGAACCGGCGAACATTTGCCCATCTACCAGGGCGAGACACAGTTCCATTTACCGATTGTTGTCGCGGAGGATGCCTCAGCGGGGACCTACTCACTCACACTTATGGTACGCACCCAACCCTGCACGGACACCGAAGGTCTCGCGCCGATTGAGCGCACGGCGACAGCGCGAATCATCGTCACCCCGGTTTGACGCCAATTCCCCGCCCGTGTTATTCTGAATCACGGTGCGGGGAATTGTTTTCGTTTCCCCGATTAAACTATTGGTAAACCGTTTTTGCAGAAAGATGTGCAAACTATATGGCAAATAATTTTTCGCCCCTGCGCTGGGGTATTTTAGGACCCGGTTCCATCGCGAACCGATTTGCGAGCGATGTCAACCCGCTTCCCGACCATGAGATTTACGCCGCAGGTTCCCGTGACCAGGCGAAATCCGAGGCATTTCTGGCGAAATACGGCGGTGGCAAGGCATATGGTTCGTACGAGGAATTGGTGAACGATCCGGATGTGGACTGCGTTTATGTAGCCACCCCGCATCCATTTCACAAAGAACATGCCCTACTCGCGCTCCGTGCCGGGAAACCAGTCCTCTGCGAAAAACCGTTTACGATCAACGCCACCGAAGCCGAGGAAGTCGTCGCTGAAGCCCGCAAACGCGGTATTTTTCTCATGGAGGGTATGTGGTCTCGCTGTTTCCCGGCGATGAAAAAGGCGCGGGAGCTGGTGGCAAGCGGAGCCATCGGCAAGCCGCGCATGATCGAAGCCGATTTCGGTTTCAAAGGCGGCGACACGAACGAAGACGGTGTGCTGAACGTCACCAACCCGAACGGTCGCCTTTTCGACCTGAAACTAGCGGGCGGCGCGTTGATGGATGTCGGGGTTTACGTCGTCTCCCTCGCACAGATGTTCTTCGGTGAGCCGAACAAGGTGTCCGCTGTTGCGACGCTGGGCACCACTGGCGTGGACGAAAACACCGGTATGGTGCTGGGCTTTCCCGGTGGTGCAATCGGCATCCTGAGCACGTCGCTACAAACGACAACACCGTTTAAGGCAACAATTCTGGGTACAGCGGGTAAAATCGAGATTCATTCGGCGTGGTGGACGGCGAAATCAATCACGGTTCACCGAAGCGGGCAAGATGCCGAAACAATCACCGAGCCGTTCGATGGCGGCGGCTTTCAGTTCGAGGCGATGCACGTTGCGGATTGCCTGCGTGCTGGAAAAACTGAATCCGACATCATCACACTGGACGAGACGCTGGCGATCATGCGTACATTAGACACGATTCGCGCCGAAATTGGCTTGAAATATCCGATGGAATAAGAAAAATAACTATGCAATATGGAAACATTCCGGGTTTAGAAAAACCCGTCTCACGTATCGTTCAGGGCATCATCCAGATCCCGGACAAAAATGACGAAGGCTTTCCGATGATGGACGCGGTCTACGAGTCGGGGGTAAATGCCTTCGACACCGCTCACGTCTACGGTGGCAAGGACGCATTTATCGGTCGCTGGCTGGCGGCACGGGGGGTACGGGATAAAGTAGTCGTGCTGGCGAAAGGCTCGCATCATAACGATGTCCGCCGCCGCGTGACGCCGTACGACATCGGCGCGGACTTACACGACACGCTGGCACGGATGAAAACCGACTACATAGATCTGTACGTCCTGCACCGCGACGACCCCGATTATCCGGTCGAGCCGATTGTGGACGCGCTAAATAGTTACGTCAAGGAAGGCAAAATCAAAGCGTTCGGCGGGTCGAACTGGACCGTGGCGCGATTGAAAGCCGCGAACGATTACGCGAAAGCATCCGGGCAGGTACCGTTCGCCGTATCGTCGCCGAACTTCTCGCTCGCCGAGCAGGTCGAGGAGCCTTGGGACAACTGCGTAAGTATTTCGGGGCCGCAGAACGACGAAGCGAAGGCGTACTACGCGGAACAAAAGATGCCGCTGTTTACCTGGTCGAGTATGGCAGGCGGGTTCTGGTCGGGTAAGTTCACCCGCGAGAACATGGAGCAGTTCCGTGAGAGCGGCGACTACTTCGAGAAGTTGGCGGTGAAATGCTACTGCTACCCGCAGAATTTTGACCGGCTGGATCGCGCGAAAGAGATCGCGGCGAAACGCGGCTTAACCATCCCACAGGTCGCACTGGCGTTCGTGCTGTCGTATCCCCTCGATATTTACGCGCTGGTCGGGTCGGCGAACCCGGACGAGTTGAGGGCGAATATCACGGCGTCCGAGGTCAAATTGACGCAAGCGGAACTTGACTATCTGGACCTCAAAGCGGATAGTGCCGAGTAGGATAAACATCCCTCTGGCACCGGTCAACAACCTTGTGCCGGGGATCGCGGGATTTTAATCCCGCGATACCCGGCACAAGGTTGTTGATTTCACAGCCATAACATTATACGGCGGAATCCGGTCGATAAGTTTGTTATACGGGTTGTTGCCCGCCGTGAATGGTTGTTAACT
>JACMIS010000858.1 GCA_014381035.1 Armatimonadota bacterium | reverse complement strand
GGGTTTCGCCCTTGCTGTTTTCCCGCGAATCCGCGGTTGTTTGCTTTCTCGCGCCGCGAGAACGAAAACAACGGCGGATTCGCGGGAAAGGACCGAACCAGGAGCATCAAGCAGTAACGAGCACCGCAGGTGAAAACGATCCAACGATGCGTTGGCGCCGTCCGCGAAGGACAAAAAGAGAGAGTGGCTATTTACTTAGTTTGACTACCGCTGCGCCTGATTCGCGCAAGGTAATCAATTCTGCCAGAGCGGCGCGGGCGGCATCCCGGTTATCGTAATAGCCGAGCATGATCGTCTTGCCGTTCAGGTCGGCTTTGAGAGCGGCACCACTTCCCGTCGGCTCCACATAGAGACGGGAGACATGATCAGTATTGATGCAATTGGCTTCGTGTTCGAGATAAATCCACATAATGAAATCAAACGGAACGCGATCTTTTTGGAACCGCTTCCTATATATCATGCCATGATTAGACGAAAATAATCTACAGCAACGCAACGACTAGCGCGATGACGGCGAGCACGATTAATAGCGCGATCAGAATCATGTTCCCGCGCTCCTTGCGGTGCCGGGTATCACGGGTAGATTCGGCATCGGCGAGCGCGGTGCGGGCTTCGTACAGCGCAATCTGTTCATCGGACACGGCAATCGGGTCGAACCCTTGCGCGCGTAACGACTCCTCCTCGTCCTTGAGCAAGGCAATCGCGCGCTCGGTCACGTCCTCTGCTTGATGTGCCGCGTCGCGCGTTTGTACCAACATCGCTTCATATTGCTCCAGTTCCCGAAGCAGAGCGTTCTCCAGATCATCGTTATCACGCGTCCGGGCTTGTTTGGAATTTTCGCGTAGTGTGTTGACCCGCTTCTCGGTATCGGCTTGCATCTGACGCAGGTTATCGCGTTGCACCATCGCCTGTCGGACATAACGGCGGTTCATGGCGTGCCGCACCGCACGTTCGGAGGCAGGAACGTTTTGCGCGGCTCCGGTGTTCACTTCGATGAGCGACGCGAATAAAGAGCGTTGCAACTGCATCGTGTTCCACTGGGTTTTTAGGAGCATTGCTTCCGTAGTCTTCTGCCGGATACGTTCCTCTTCGGATTTGATCGTGGCTTTGACCTGTTCCGTAGTCGCTTTCGCTTTTTCCCAGGAGGCAGTTGTTTCCACGAGAACGGCATCATACGAAGTTGCCTCCTGGCGGAGTTGTTCTGCCAGATCGCCGTCACCTCGCTCTTCCGCGAGCTGGGCTTTTGCCCGCAGTAGAGAAATCTTCCGCTCCAAATCTTTTACCATTTGCTCCAGATTATTTTTTTCGGTGATGGCGCGGACTGCGACATCGCGGTTTCTGGCGTGCATCTCCTGCATTTCGCGTTGCGCCTGCTCCAGAAGCAATGTCGGGTCAAACTCATCCTCGACCGGTTGACCCGCTGATTGTGTCTCGCCTAAAAGTTTTTGCCAAAAGTTCATAGATTACCTTACCAATCAGATTACCGATGCGATATTCCGCTCCCGGTCGAAACGCGATTATCTGCCGCCTTTAAAAAGAATTGCACCGCCGCTGTGCCATCCTCACCGAGGTCGTGACTGTATTCGTTGACGTATAGATTGATGTGCGATTCGATCACGCCATCGGACAAATCTTGCGCATAGTGTCGGCATAGATCGAACGCTTCCTCGCGGTTTGCATCCGACCATTTCAGCGAATCCTTGATGGCGTTGGCGATGTCCGCGATGGTTTTCTCACCTGATTCCCGCCGCACCGCTATCGCACCGAGTGGAATCGGATGTTTCGTCCTTTGTTCCCAGAGATCGCCTAAGTCCTGAACCAATGTCAGTCCATCCTTCTGATAGGTGAACCGTTTCTCATGGATAACGACCCCTTGCGCCCCAGGTCGGTTGCAAAGTTCGGCGTACAAAACATCGAAGGGAATATATCGCTTCGGGATACCGCGCCGTTCTAAAGAAAAATCAAGCAGGAAGTTTGCGGTCGTGAATTCGCCGGGGACAAGGACTTCCCGGGTCGGATCGAAGTGATTTGTTTCTCCGTGAACGAGTAGTAGCGGACCCACACCGCGACCAAGTGCGCCGCCACACGGTAGCAGTTCGTATCGGTCCGCGATGCGCGGGTAGTTCGCGTAGGAGATTTTGCAAACGGCAACGTCGCCTCTCATGGAAAGCGTGTTCAATGTTTCCACGTCTTCGTACTGAACTGGGTCAAAGTGCAGACCATGCGAGTCGGACTTGCCGAGGAGCAATCCGGCGAAGATATATACATCGTTCGGGCAGGGCGAAATACCGAGGCTTAGGGTTGTCACATCATTGTTTACGCGCACAGGCTTCCAGGTATTCCCGTAAGTTTTGCAAGGCGAGCCGAATATTTTCGGGGCGCATGTCACGGCGGGCGGCGATGTTGCTGATGGCACGTATCTCGCAAACCGCGACTCCGCACATATGCCCGATCTGCGCCACGGCGGCACCTTCCATCGTTTCGAACGCAGTGTTGAATTGATTTTCGCGCCGCAACCCGGTTTCCGTCGTGCCGGTACAAGCGTTGACAGTCGCGCCGGAGACGACCCGGACATTCGCGCGTACCAATTCCTGGAGACAAACGAGAGGATACGTGCGCTGGTAATCGCCGCCGAACGGGGTATCGTGAAGTGGTAGGAAATCAGGAGACTCGGGCAGTTCCATGCCCAGATCGGCGTACGTTTCCGTTAAACCCAAAAATATGTCGCCGATGGCTAACCCGCTACCCGGATATGCACCGGCAATGCCAAGGTTTATCAGGAGCGAATAATCGCCGCCCATCACTTTGGGGAGCAAATGCGCGAAGGTCGCCGGTATCCCGACGCCAGACACGAACCGTTCGCAATGGGGGAACAGTCCCGCATCCCAAACGGCAAGTTCATTTTCCGTCGCTGCACAGACAAGCCACATAGTTACGATTAAACCACAAAGGACACAAAGTTAGAAAAGGACACGAAGGGTTTCAAAGTAGAAGTTCACCGATTTCGTAACGCCTGTGGAGTAATGAGCGGAGTGGAAAACTCCAAAACCCTTTGTGTCCTTTTCTAACTTTGTGTCCTTTGTGGTCGGATTTCCCCGCTATTAGCGGCGCAGTAAACCAATCGCCCCTTCGCCAGCGGTCATTTCAGCGAGGGCGGCGGGGTCTTTCAGGCGACGCAAGGTTTGTTTGAGTTCGTCTACCTGTGCGAGAGCCGCTTCGGCGTACCGATTGTCGAGCAGGGTGACGCCCTCTTGCGCGAGTGTCAGGGCACCGGCAGTCAGGGCCTCTTTCAGGTAGGCGGGCGTGAAACCGTCCGACTTGTCGGCGATCTTTTGCGAGAGCGCGGCGACATCCAGTTCCGGCGATAATCGGTCGGCGAGTTGTGAACGGGTCAGAACACGTCGGCAAAACTCGGCGCGCTCGGTGACCGCCGGTAATCCGATATGGAACACGCGGTCAAAGCGGCTCGGTCGCTTCAGGAACGCTTCGTCAATTTTCTGTGGGTGGTTCGACGACGCGATGAGGAGAATCCCTTCGTTCGACGAAAAGCCGTCCAGTTCGTTCAGGAAAACGGTGCGGTTGTCCGGCGTGATCAGCGTGTCCATGTCTTCGAGTGCGAGAAGGCACGGAGCGAGTTTACGTGCGCGTTTGAAAATCGCCTGTATCGCTTCCTTGCGGTCATCCTCCCGCAAGTCACGCACATATAGAAAGGGCAGATCCGGCAGGGCAGACGCGGCGGCTTTGCAGATCATGGTTTTGCCGGTTCCGGGAGGACCAACCAGCAGGATGCCGCGTCGCCACGCGAACCCGAACGCCGCATAGGTTTCTTTCGATTTCGCCCAGCCCTCGACCGCATCTTTGACACGGTTGAGTAACACTTCCGGGAAAACCAGATCGTTCCACGTCGTTTTGCCCATTTCGGCGTCCATATCGAGCGCGGATTCCCAGCCCTCCGTATAGCGCAAACAGCGACCGACAGGACCATCCGTGGCTTTTATCAGCGCGTCGCAGAAGGCATGGACTTTTGCCGCGTCCTCGCCGACCACCAAGGTATCGCCGTTGAGATCGTAGTCCGGCGTCAGGATGACCTCGAAGGCGTTCCCTTCCCATTGCACGGCGTACCAGCCCATGTAGGACCAGTATGTTTCGCGCTCGTTCACCGATTCGTATTCGCTGGAACCGGTCAGACACGTTCGGAATTCTTGACAATTCGTGCGGAGCCATTGAAGCAGGTGTAAACGCTCCGGGTACACGGACAGTACGGCATAGCCGGGAAGCCGTTCGCGCACAATGCGGCGCAGGAGGCGTTCGGATTGTCCGCGTCGCGCTTCGACGGTCAGGGCGTCGTTCATGGCGGTTTCGCGCCAATCCTGAGAAGAGTTCAACGTAAAGGGAGAGGTTACCGACTCGCCGACGTGGTCAATTTCGTCGGTGGCGTCCATTCGATTCGAGAGTATGCTCATGGATAACGAATATGATACCGGAAAGCGCGGCAGTAGTCCCGTCCGGGACTTGCCGCGCCTTCGCTTTCTTCGCGCGATCAATCGAGAAACGCTACCTGTGCGGACAGAATCTCTCCGTTCATTCGGACCCGATGCCAG
>JACMIS010000857.1 GCA_014381035.1 Armatimonadota bacterium | reverse complement strand
GAGGGTGAGATTCGGCGAGTGTTGCGTGGAGAGCACAAGCGTATCGATGTGCGAAGGCGTTCCGTCGGCGTTGTAGGCGATGGTGACCTGAGATTTCGCGTCCGGGCGCAGTCCCAATTCCGGATTGTCGCGGCGCAGTTGTGCCTGGATCTTGGTCAAGCGGTGCGCGATAGTGATCGGGAGCGGCATCAGTTCAGGGGTATCGTCACAGGCGAAGCCGAACATCATGCCCTGATCGCCCGCGCCGCCGGTGTCAACACCAGCCGAGATGTCCGGGGACTGCTTCTGCACGGCGATTGTAACGCCGGTCGTGCGTCCGTCGAAGCCGATATCGGTGCTGTCGTACCCGACTTCGAGGATCGTTTCGCGGACCACGTCGGCGATTTCGACGTAGGTTTCGGTGGTCAGTTCACCAGCAATGACGGCGAGACCGCGCGTGAGAAGTGTTTCGATAGCGACGCGGGA
The DNA here is from genome assembly GCA_014381035.1 of Armatimonadota bacterium. The sequence goes on along the minus strand of JACMIS010000857.1, from coordinate 7,355 downwards.
TCGGGGGTCGCCGGTGCCGTTGTTGTGCTTGCTCGGACCCAGACACGCGTCTAAGATGGCGTCCGAAATAGCGTCGGCTAACTTGTCGGGGTGACCTTCGGTCACGGACTCGGAGGTGAACAGTTGGTGGGTGGTTGCCATATTTCCTCTTCTAACCGAGCGAGTTGAAAGATACGCGCTTTGCAAACGAAGAGGGAAAAACGGAGAACGCAGACAGGCGAACGGAATAGACTCCCCACCCTGCCAAACGTAGTCGCGTCGTCTCTCTTATCTTCGCAGCAGGCTAAAATTGCCTCTGCCGGATTTCGCACCTGCTTTCGGTCGGGTAGTTAGGTGACTGGGTAACCGGGTTGTTAGGTAGGGATGCCGATACCGGTTCACCCTCCCAACGACCCAATCACTTACATCACCTAACCACCTGCCTCAAGTGGTTGTGGTAGCATCGTCGGGCCGTTCCCTCCGCTACTCGTGATAAGCGACACTCGCTCGATTCTCGCGGGGTTCGCCCGCTATCGTCCGTTATAGCACGGGCGACCTGCTTTCGCAAGTCGCCCGCGATTGTCTATGCTTCGGCGACGTTTAACCGGCTTTCGCGGCGGTATATTTTTGTGCGACGACATCCCAGTTCACGACTTCCCACCATGCTTTGAGATAATCCGGGCGGCGGTTCTCGTACTGCAGGTAGTAAGCGTGCTCCCACACATCGTTGCCGAGAATCGGCGTCTTGCCTTCGGTCAGCGGCGAATCCTGATTCGGGGTCGAGACGACTTCAAGCGTGCCAGCGGCATCGGTGACGAGCCATGTCCATCCGGAACCGAACCGTTTCGCGCCGGCATCGTTGATCTTGGCTTTCAGGTCGTCGAGCGAACCGAACGCGGTTTGAATCGCCATCAACAGATCGCCCGTCGGTTCTTTCGCGCCGCCGGGGGTCATGATCTCCCAGAAGAGAGTGTGATTGACGTGTCCGCCGCCATTGTTGCGTACGGCGGCCTTGATCGCATCGGGTACTGCGTCCAGGTCCTTGACCAGTTGCTCGGCGGATTTCGATTGCAGGTCGGGGTGCTCTTTCAGCGCGGTGTTTAAATTCGTAACATAAGTGGCGTGGTGCTTGCCATGGTGCAGTTCCATGATACGGGTTGCGATGGTCGGTTCCAGCGCACTGTATGCATACGGCAGAGTCGGCAATGTATGTTCAGACATAGTAAGTTCGCTCCTTGCGAAAAATTGATTTCCGGTTTGTGGCGCGAGAATCGTTCGCGGCACGGCAAAAGTATACCGAATCCGATTCGATTTCAGTACGCGACGCGATCCATCTTCTCGCGCCACGACTCGAACGCGGCGATGGCTTCTTTTTGCAGATGGACGACGTGATGTGATGCCAGTGAGCGGTCCGTGATCGGCTTCGCGAACTCCTCATACAGGAATGCGTCGTCAAAGCCACCCTGCGCCGCGTCGCCACGGGTCGCGGCGAAATGCAGGGCGTCGAGGCGTGCCCAATAGATCGCGCCGAGACACATCGGACACGGCTCGCACGAGGAGTAGATTTCGCAACCGGTGAGAGTGAACGTTTGCAGGTTTTCACAGGCAAGCCGTATCGTGCTGACCTCGGCGTGGGCAGTCGGGTCGTTCGTGGCGGTGACGCGATTGCCGGATGCCGCGATAATCTTACCCGCGCGAGCGATCACCGCGCCGAAAGGTCCCCCACCCTGTTTCTGATTTTCAAGCGAAAGTCGGATCGCTTCCTGGAGTAGTTCTTCGTGTGTCATAACCGTTCATTGTGCCGCGGACTCTTCGCGGTCGCAACGCTTGCACTCCGGTTCGGGAACAAGTAGCATGATTTTACGATGACAGAAACGGAAGAAACGCTGCGCTACTGGCTTGCTCAAGAGGATTGGTACCCCAGCCGCTACACGCAAAACTTTCTCGACAACAACGCCGTAGAAGTGGCGAACAATACGCTGGCAAGCATCTCCGCCGATGCGCAACCGGAACCGCACTCCTACGCGGCGTTGCTTTACACGGCGTTCGCCACCATCGGGTTTATGCCGTCCGCCGGGGGGAAGATCCCGCGACGCAAAGCGGGCGTCCGCGCATCGCTCCTCCTCGCCGACCGGAACGACCCGAGGGCTATCCCCGCCCTCGCCCGCGTGTTCGAGACGGAAGGAGTCTGGCAGAATAAGTACCAGGATCAGATCGTTTCCGCACTTACGAAAGCACTTTCGGCGGATAATCATGGTCAGTCGGCTATTTACGCCGATGATGTTTCCCGACTTGCCCGCCGAATCTGGTCGTCCGCTCCGGGGCGCGACCTCACCGCGCCGTTTGCCCGCTTACTCCTTGCCGCCATAAGATTCCTGCACATGATACGGCGGGGTGATCCCCTGCTCCCCGAGATCGCCGCCGCACCCTCGAGGCAGGAACTGCGCTCCCACGTCCGTGATATAGTCGTGTCGCTTCTTGACAATGGCACCCCGCCGCGATAACATATCGCCGTTCATAATCACGCCCAGATGGTGAAATGGTAGACACGCCAGTCTCAGGAGCTGGTGCCGCAAGGCATGGGGGTTCAAGTCCCCCTCTGGGCATCCGAACCTGAAAAAGCCGCCCGATTTTACCGGGCGGCTTTTTTGTTTCCCGTCATTACTGCAATCGGCGAGTGGCATCGAGCGTGTCGTCTGTAGACATTACTTTGCCGTCCGTACCGACCGGGATTCGATGCCCGTCATCCTCGGAATCGCTGTCCGCGAGCGTAGCGTTGTACGGATCGATTTCCGCCATTTCTTCCAGCGAATCGGCTAAGTTGTAGTTCGTCACATCTACCGCACTGGCGCGAAGGTCACCCGCATCCTCCGGTTCGATGATCTGAAAGCCATCCGCTCCTAAATCCAGGGGCAGATGGGTGCTCATGCCTGGTGCGAGACCGCGAACCGTTCCGGTAATGTCCGGCGCACGATCCAGACCCGCCCCGGCAATCATTTCCGAGGAGTCGTCCCCGGCTTCGCTGTCGGGGTCGGAACTTAGCATCGAATCCTCGAAGTCGGCGCGGGTCATGTATTCGTCTTCTTCGTCCAATGCGTCGAATGACGTTTTGCCGGTGCTGGCATCGTCGCGGTCGCCTTCGTCAATATCGTCCGTCAAACCCTCGGTCCGCGCGTCCACAATGTCGCCCAGCGAACGCACCTCGGCGTTGTTTTCAAACAAGGGATGATTCGCGGGTGGCATGTCTTGCGGCTTAAAGCCGGCTTCTTCCGCGAACGATTTCATTTCAGGGGTGGTGTTTGTCATCTCATCTTGCTTCCTCTCCAAAGCGTTATTGGTTTACCCGCTTCCGCGAGGAGATTAACCTGAAAGAAATAAGGGTAAACGCACCCCGAATACCTTGCACGGGGGATAGTATCCATGGGAATGTTAGATGGCAAAGTCGCGCTGATTACGGGGGCTGCGTCCGGGATCGGGAAAGGGACCGCACTCCGATTCGCACAGGAGGGGGCGAAACTATCCCTCGCGGACGTTTCTGTGGAACAGGGGGAGGCACTCGCCAAAATAATCAACAGTACCGTAGGTGACGCACTGTTTACGCCCTGCGATGTTAGCGATGCGAGTCAGGTCGAAGCGTTTGTCGAGGCAACCATAGCCCGTTTCGGACGCATCGACATTGTATTCGCGAACGCCGGTATCAATGGGGTCTGGGCACCGGTCGAGGAGATTTCCGTCGAGGAATGGGATCGGACCCAGGGAATCAACCTGCGCGGAACGTTTCTTACGGTCAAGTATGCCGTCCCGCATTTGAAAGCGAACCCGGCGGGCGGCAGCATCATCATTACTTCATCCGTGAATGGCAATCGCACGTTCAGTAATCCTGGGGCGTCGGCATATAGCACATCGAAAGCCGGACAGGTCGCGTTTATGAAAATGATGGCTCTGGAACTGGGGCGGCACGGCATCCGGGCAAACGCGATCTGTCCCGGTGCCATCCATACCAACATCGGCGCAAACACAGAGCAACGTCACACGGATGAGATCGGAATCGCCGTCGAACTCCCAGGAGGCTCGCCCGCTTTGAATGAAGGGCAGGGCGAACCGCAGGATGTCGCCGGAGCCTGTGTTTTTCTCGCCTCCGACCTGTCGCGACACATATCTGGCGTCGAATTGTACGTAGATGGCGGAGCGTCACTTTTACGCTGAAGCTGCAAACCGTGATGCAACCGCAGGCGGGTACCAGGTGTCGGTTATGCAGGAATCGAATCGAAAGGAATCGTCATGACACCTTTGTACCCAGCACAGCGCAGTCCCCTTTCCAACCGCACGATTGGCATCGTTTTGGTTTTCGTCGCCCTGCTTTTTGCCGGATTCTCCGTCGCGCGATTTCTTTCACCCCGTGGCGGGCTGGAGCGTGGGCAATTCCGTATCGACGTCGTAAGTCGCTCCTCAATCAACAATACGGAGGGTGGTTCGCTTCGTCTTTCTGTCAGTGATCAAGAGAAAGGACCGATCCCGATTGTCGTGTACTACAGTGGGGGCAGTTTGAGTGGGAGTGTCAAACCGGCACAACCCAACACGACAAGTGCTTGTACTATCGAAATCATACCGCAAATCGCCGACCATAAAGAGTTCTCCCACGTAACTGTGGTATCCGAAACCGTGGAAACGCAACGTTCATGGTTGGGGATGGCAAAACAGGAAAACCGTCTCACCAGCACCATGCAAACCACGCTCGGTGACAAGCCTTTTCACTGGAAGACACAAAGCGGTACATATTTGCACGGCACCGTGATCACGCTCGGCACTGTGGAAGGTAGTTCTGTGAAAATGCGCGTTGGTTACGCTGTCACAACGCCGAAACGAGGCAAGTGAAGTGCCGGTTCCCTTGTTTTCGAGAGAACCGGCAAGAAGAGACTATATGCCGGGGATCATCGGCATACCACCTGCGACGGGAGCCGCTTCGATTTGCGCGGGAGCAGCTGGCGCGACCGGGGTTGGCGGTGCTGGCGTCGCATCGTACTCGTCCACGCGCAGGAACACCTGGCGGATGACATCCTCGGGACTGGTCAATCCCCCTCGCATCTTCAGCAGAGCATCCTCGCGCATCGGTACCATTCCCGCAGCTTGCGCGGCGCGTCGCAGATCAGAGGACGGGGCGCGATCCATGATCAGCCGGGAGAAGTGTTCGTCCACGGAAACGACTTCGTGGATACCGATTCTTCCTTTGTAGCCGGTGCCCTCACATTGCTGGCACCCGACCGGATGGAAAATCTTCTCGCTTTGGGAGATAGAAAGTAGCGCAGCCTGTTGCGGAGTCGGTGGTCCCTGTCGGCGGCAATTCGCGCATAAACGGCGCACCAATCGCTGGGCGACCATACCGATAAGCCCGGACGAGATCAGGAACGGCGGAACCCCCATGTCGGTCAGACGGGTGACCGCGGTCGGGGCGTCATTCGAGTGCAGGGTGGAAAGCACCATGTGCCCGGTCATCGCGGCGCGGAAGGCGATCTCCGCCGTTTCCGAATCCCGCGTTTCTCCGACAAGGATCACATCCGGGTCCTGACGCAGGATAGAACGCAATTGACGCGCGAACGTCAAGCCGATCTTCTCGAAGACTTGCGACTGGTTCACCCCGTCCATATCGTACTCAATCGGGTCCTCGCAGGTAACAATATTATTCGACTTGTTGCGCAGAACGTTGAGTGCAGAGTACAGTGTGGTCGTTTTGCCGGAACCGGTCGGTCCGGTGACTAAAAGCAGACCGAGCGGCTGATGGATCAAATTCTCGAACGCGACTTTGTTGTGCGGGGAAAAGTCCAGTGCGTCCAGCGGGCGGAACGACATCCCCCGGTCGAGAAGTCGCATCACGACTTTTTCGCCGTACATGACCGGCAGAGTGGAGATGCGCAGGTCAATCGAGCGACCGGAAAAGCCGATGGAGATACGACCATCCTGCGGGAGCCGTTTTTCATTGATGTCCAACTCCGCCATGACTTTGATGCGGGCGGCGCAAACGTCTTGTAGGTCTTTCGGCAAATCTTTCCACGTGTGCAGAACGCCGTCAATGCGGAACCGGACCTGGACGCGGTCTTTGCGCGGCTCGTAGTGAATATCCGACGCACCGACGCGAACGGCTTCGTTGATCATGGCGTTAACCATCTGTACCGCGGGACCTTGCGCCGTGCCCTGTCCTACCCCGGCGGTGGGGTCGCTACCGGAGGGTGCGCCGGGAAACTGTGGTTGTTGGGGTTGGTTACCGAAACGGGAACTGCCGAATGCCATTGTGCGAAAACTCCTTGGGATGATTACCTCATTGTACGGCGTTTCACGGTCGGTTTCCTTCCTATAGAATTGCCAAATCCTGTATCGGAGAACAGGGAGTTTTCGCAAGAAGGCGACTGAATCCGACTAATGATCTACTGGTGGTGTCAGTGGCGGGGCTAGCGACTGGCGCGGGGTACCACCACCGATGCTTTTCGGTCCATTATTTTTCACGACTGCAAGCGCGGCGAATAATTTGTTTATATCGGCCTTATACACCCCGGTGTTCATATGCATATCGTAGCCGTACATCGTCTGCACTTCGTCCTTGACACCGATCTCCGCGCAAATGTAGTGGCAGTCCCATGCTGCATCATCCACAATGTACGCACCGTAGTTTTGTAACGTGGCGAACAGTTTCCGCCCAACGGGTGTCTTGAGGTTCAGGTCGCTCGCCTTCACAGAGGGCGGAATCGCCAGAAGTGCCCCCGCTTCCATCTCCGGGTTTTTCGCCTTATAGGAGGTTGCCGCATAACTGTCCGCCGAGATAGCCGGCCAGCGGTAACCCCGTGTGCCGTCGTCATTATAAGACAGATTTTTTTCCGCGAAGATGTCCACTTTGATCGCGTGGCGGATCGGGGCATCGTTGGTCAGTTCGCCTCGGCGAATGCTCCCCCCGATAGCCGATAGCCGGGTCGCGCCATGACTGCCACGAACCCCGTCGCCATACAGGTCGGTGTCCCCAAAATCCCAGGCGTAGGCGGGACCGCCTTTTTCGACGCGGGTGAAGGGGGCGAGGTTGACCACGGTGCGGTTATCCGGCAATAGAAAAGCGACACAGTTATTCGGCGTGTTGCCCGGTCTGGCATCCTCGAATAGAAGGTCATCCGGTAAGGGGACGGTCTGCCGATGGGGAGCGGCATGGTGTTTGGTCCCGACCGCCCGTTTATTCCAGTCGTCAGGGGCATATAACGGACGCTCTACCAGTTTCCCACTCAGACGGATAATGTATTCGTCGTCCAGACCGACGTTTGCTGCGGGAGGAATCTTCGCTGGGACATACTGTGCCTTCGACCCGATAGGCATGTTCCAGATACTTTCCGGTGCGCCCG
>JACMIS010000856.1 GCA_014381035.1 Armatimonadota bacterium | reverse complement strand
CAATCCGCGTGATGATGGTCTACCAGCACCATTTCGTGGCTGTAATTACCAAAAACCTCTAACACTTCCTGGTCCGCAGTCCCGACGAGAAGCATCCCGCCGATGGCTTTTTCGCGCACCATCCGCGGTGGCTCGTTGAGCAGACGGTGTCGGTTGGTGGTGTTTACCAGCAGATGGACGCCTAGTTCTTGCGCTTCGGCTTGTGCGCCCGACAGCACCGGCGCGTAGAATGTGTTGGCGGAAATCGTGTCGGTTGTTTCATCGCCGGGCGAGAAAAATTGAAAGCCGAGCGTATCCGGAAGGAAAGTGGCAGAGCGTTGTTGCAACCGCTGGCGTGTCTTTGCCTCACTGATCGAACGTTGACGTGGGGGGGAGTAGTCGAGAGTTCTCGCCGACTCGAAGACGCGCATTTTCGTCTGTTCGTTGATTAGATTGGGCGTACCGAATGCACGCGACACCGTTGCGGGTGATACTCCGGCGTGTTTCGCTACTTCGCGAATACTGGACATGAACCAACTATACACCACTATGAAACAGGTGTCAATGTTTAGTGAAAATATTTTTCTGTTTCATAGTGGAACCATGGAACAAACCGTTTTAACCGCTCGGTGTTACAACCACCGGTATCTCTTCATACGGTTGTACAACGACAAAGCCATCTCCGCGGAATAACATCTGAAACGTTTCACCGCCACCGCGACCGATCAGTGTCTTGATCGAAATATCGGTCTTGATTTCCGGTTGCAGGTTCGCGGACCACGCCACGGTCGCGTTGGGGTCGGTGGAAACGGGGTCGTTCGGGGTGACACGCAACGTAAGGGGGTGTCCATGCGTCGTGATAGCGACCATACCCACGCCGGTTAAACGTACCGAAAACAAGCCGCCCGCCATCATTCCCGCAACCCGGCGTAACATGGTGATCTCGTACTTTACAGTGTCCTCGAAGGCAAGCAAATCATTGCCGGACACGTTGATGGATTCGCCGTTCAAGCGGATAATCGTGATTTCTTTGCCGGCATCGGCGACATACAGCAGTCCGGTCCCTTCGGCTTTCGACAGCGGCGTCATTTCTCCGGTTGCGGCACGCATAAGGGCTTTCATCACCCCGCCTTCAAGCATCCCCTCGCGGATGAATTTGATGTTGCCCCGATAGGCGATTGCCGCGCCGAGTTTGGTCCAAACCCGCCCGCTGACATGGATCTCCAGCATCTTCGGGGATTCCAGTTCAAACACATTACCGGGATTATCGCGTTTGCCAGTGCGAGCGATGAAATCAGCGAGACTATAGGAGGGGGTCTCGTCATTCGGTACAGACATTGTTCAGCATTCCTTTCCGTTAGCACGTCTTCGCGCACACCGTTCGCAAACAAGCCATTTCGCTCGGAAAGCAAAGGGGGCGCGACGCCATCAAGTTCGCCACGCCCCTGTCTGTTTCCTACGCGCCGCCAGTTCCTTCCGTGTATCGGATGATCAGTTCCTCGGCGACGTTGCGCATCGTGCGGTTCGCGCGTCGGGCGGTGAAGTGAATCCGTTTAAAGGCTTCCGGCTCCGTCAGGTTTTCGTGCTGGATCAATAACCCTTTTGCCTTTTCGACCACGATACGATCCGCGAGGCGCGTTTGCGCCTTATCGAGTTCGGTGTTGCAGTCGAGCAGGTCCATGTTCCGCGACACCGCGAGTGCGATCTCCGCCCCCGCGTCGTCTCCCGTAAATGGCGTCGTCAGAGTGGCGAACGCCGCGCTCGCCACGATCTTCTCCAGAGTTTCGGGGTCCGGTTCGGCGGGGCGCAGTATTACCAGAGCGGAAGGATGCAACAAATCGCGCAACTCCGGCGTGAGGGGTAGCAGACCTGCGTCAAGAAGCACCGCTTCCGGGCGATGTTCTTCGAACAGTGTTTGCAATTCGGTGAGCGAAGTGGCTTCCGCAACGATGGATTCTCCTGCATCCAGCAGAGCGGTACGTGCGTCGTCCCGCACACCGGCGTCCGGTGCCACTATTAATACGCGATAGGTTTCCATTTTCATGATACTCTTCTTGTGTCATTAAATTGCGGGCGAAATGTGAGCGTTGGCTTGCCCGGCACAATGTATATACCCACGCTTGCCCGCGAACTAAAACTTCTGTGCGGTGTAGATTTTTTTATGAACGAAACCATTTCGCTTCCGACCGAAGCCTCCGTGACCAATGCCCTGCGTACCGTAGAAGACCCGGACCTGCATCGGGACCTCGTGTCGCTCGGCATGATTAAAAACATCAAGATCTGCGACGGGAACATCGCATTTCAGGTCGAGTTGACGACGCCCGCCTGTCCATTGAAAGCGAAGATCGAAGCCGACTGCCGCGAAGCGATCAGCCGTCTCGTCCCCGGCGTGACCAACGTTAAAATCGAGATGACTTCTCGCGTCCCGACGAAACGACCGATGGGAGGCAAGATCATTCCCGGAGTCAAGCATGTGATCGCCATCGCATCCGGCAAGGGCGGCGTCGGGAAATCCACGGTGTCGGCGAACCTTGCGGTCGCTCTGGCACAGGCAGGGGCGAAAGTCGGTCTGATGGACGCCGACGTGTACGGTCCGACGATCCCGATGCTGATGGGATTGGAAGACGAAGAGTTGCAGCAGGTCGTCGTGCGACTCCCGGACGGCAACACCGCGCAGCGCATCGTCCCTCTGGAACGGCATGGCGTGGCCACGGTCTCGATGGGGTATATGGTACCGGCAGGGCAACCCGTTGTGTGGCGCGGTCCCATGCTTTCCAAAGTCGTCAACCAGTTTCTCAGCGACGTGGATTGGGGCGAGCTCGATTATCT
>JACMIS010000855.1 GCA_014381035.1 Armatimonadota bacterium | reverse complement strand
CGGGAACCGATTTTTGACCGGCATCACGGAACCGATCTCGCCTAACCTTTTCGCGGAAATGCAACGCCATGTGGAGGGCGTCGCGACGCATGCGTTGCGGAAGATTGAGCGGGTGGGGTTCGATTATGCAGTTGCGTCCTCCGGGACCGCGCAGAATCTGGCGCGAGTTGCGGCGGCGCGGCGCGGGCTGGATCTGAACACGTTGCAAAACTACGAACTCAGCACTGCCGACTTAACCGAGACCGTTGAACACCTATGCACGCTTTCGTTGGAGGAGCGACGAAAGGTCCCCGGTTTAAATCCGGAGCGAGCCGACATCATCATCTCGGGTGCGGCAGTTCTACTCACTCTGGCGCAGGAGTTGAAACTCCCCGGATACCGCATCGCGGAGCGGTCCTTGCGCGAAGGTGTTCTGGTGGATGCGATTCTGCGCCGATTGGTTCGTGCCGGGGAGAAGACACCGGACACGCTGGCGTTCGAAGCGGGAATCCGCCGCCGCTCCGTGGATCGTCTTTCCCGATTGAACCCGGATGAGGAAAAACACAGTCAGCACGTCGCGTTTCTCGCACTGCGGTTGTTCGACGAAGCGAAGGAAGCCGGTTTGCACGATTGCGGTGCGGCGGAACGCGAGCTGCTGGAGTATGCATCTTTCCTGCATGATGTCGGGGTCTGGGTGTCGCACGGTGGGCATCACCGGCATTCGTACTATTTGGTTCGGCACTCGGACGATATGTCGGGATTTACCGACGAAGAGATCGAGATTATCGCCAACCTCGCCTACTTCCACCGTAAGTCGTCACCGCGAAAGCGTCATGCCCATTTCGCGTTGCTGTCACCTGCCAGCCAAATCAAAGTGCGACAATGTGCTGTTTTTCTCCGCCTCGCGGAAGGATTGGATCGCTCGCATCTGGGCGCGGTGCGCGATGTCTCCTTATCGGTCGAAGGAGAGCCTCGCACAGCGAATCTTTCTCTCACCCCGGCAGCGGACACGGACGCCAATCTGGAAACCTGGTACGTCTCGAACGATACCAGCGCGTGGGAGGAAGCGTTCGGCATGCCCCTCGTCGTTACGGTTAGGGGTTAGGGGGACAGGGAACCACGCTCCACCTCTGGAGATTATTCCTTGCCCTCTATCCGTAACCTCTCCCTCTGGCATCCCGTTCCGCCGAACGGTAGAATTGGTGCCGTGACCCAACTACCTGTGAATACCCCTGCTTTCGATGTCATCGTCGTCGGTGCCGGACCGGGCGGTGCTACGACGGCCTGGAAATCGGCGGAAGCCGGACTCCGCGTTCTGCTTCTGGATCGTGCCGCCTCGCTCCCTCGCTACAAACCGTGCGGCGGGGGGATCCCCGCGTCCCTCGCTGACCATGTTTCCGGCTTCGAGTCGCCGGACGGCTTTTCCGATCTATCGGTGACGCACCTACGCCATTCGTGGAAAGGAAAAGACCATGTTCATGCCGAGATGACGAGGAATAGCGGCGATCCGGCGCAAGTCTGGATGGTGCAACGCCCTCACTTCGACGCATGGCTGGTAGGACGCGCGGCGAAAGCAGGTGCGACGGTGCGTAGCGGCGTCAAGGTAAGTGATGTGACTATCGAAGGCGATTTAGTGACTGTCGCTACAGGGGACGGGGAAACCATTACCGCGAAGCATGTCGTCGGCGCGGACGGCGCGAAAGGGATCGTCGGTGCCCGTGTCGGACTGCGATTGGGAAAACGGTGGGGGATCGCCCGCGAGGCTGAAATCCCGTTCGCCAATGGCGCGGACGGCAATCGCGTTCACCCGCAGTTGCAACCGCACACCGCATACCTCGATTATGGCTCTGTACAGAACGGCTATGCGTGGATTTTTCCGAAACGGGGCTTTCTCTCCGTCGGTGCCGGGATGCTACTACCGAGAAAGCCTGCACCGAGCGAGGAAAACAACGTCGGGCAGATCCTGCGCCGGGCGATAGACACGATGTTGCATTCTGTCGGAATGGTGTTCCCCGAAGGAATGGACGCGCCGAAAATCTGGGGGCACCCGATCCCGTTCTGGACCGGCGCGGAACCGCTGGCAACATCGGACAATCGCGTCCTTCTGGTCGGCGACGCGGCAGGTGTTGTACAACCGATGTTCGGTGAAGGCATTCAGTATGCGATTCGCACCGGGAATGTCGCCGCCGAATGCCTCGCTTCCGGCACCGTAAACAGCTACACGGAACGGGTGCGCGGACTGTTCGCCGACGAGTTCGACGCCGCCCTGCGCATCGGCAAAATCTTCTACCGTACCCCGTATCTTTCTTACAAATTAGGCGTCAAGAATCCGGCGGGGACCAAACTCGTCGGGCGATTGATGGCGGGCGAAGCCAGTCTGCACGATCTGGAATCGCGCATATACGAGCGGCTGAAGAATCCACTGAAGTTGGGGAAGTAACTGTTGTCTATTCTGATCCGGCCAGCAAATGACGCGGATATTGCTGTGCTTGCAAACTTTAACCGGGCGATGGCGTGGGAAACCGAACACCGCGAACTAGTGCCGGATACGATACGAGACGGCATTCAATCTTTTCTCGCCCGCCCGGATTACGGCTTTTATCTCGTCGCCGAAATCGAATCGCGTGTCGCGGGTTGTCTGATGGTCACTTTTGAATGGAGCGACTGGCGCAACGGTTTGTTCTGGTGGATACAAAGCGTTTATGTTGACCCGGATTTCCGGCGGCGTGGCGTCTTCAAAACGTTGTACCAGACCGTAGAGCGCCGTGCCCGCGAATCGGACGGGGTTTGTGGGTTGCGTCTGTATGTGGAGCAGGAGAACGTTACCGCGCAGGAAACGTACCGCGCAATGGGAATGGGCAAAACACCGTATCGAATATTTGAGACGACGATTCCCTAAATCTGGGTAGAATTCAGTATGCCTGTTTCATTTGCACCGGTTGCTTCGGATTTTCATGCTCAGCACAGTCCCTTCGGTGCCTTCTCCTCTTTCACTCTCGGTCGCTTCGGTGAAAAAGGTGGTTTTGGTTTGGAGTTGGGTGGACCGGCGGCACAGGACGTTTATGTCGCCTTGATTCGCTCGCGTGGCGATGGGACTGGAAACACGGTGCGTGCCCTTCCGTTCTACGCGGGGGCGCAGAGCGGGGGAGCGGAAGCCTACACCGGGATCGCCACGGCAAGCAATCCTTCCGACAACTGGAACGCATACCGTCCTGAAGAGATTACCCGCTCGATGGGATGGGCGAGTGATACCTGGACGACCCGGGATGGTTTATCGTTTCGGCTACTTACTCCCTTCGGACCGGTCGCCGATCCGCTCACGGTGGATGACGAGACACTCAAATCGGTTCTCTGCCCCGCAATCCTCGCCGAAATCACCGTTACGAGTGCGGACTACGATACCGACGCCTGGGCATTCTTTGGCGTTGGTGGGGCAGACCCGTTGCGCCCATTATCGGATGCGACCGGGAAACTGAAAGGGATCGCGCGCGAAACGTGCTGGGGATTCGCGGCAACAACGGACGACGATGTTCAGGAGTCTCTTTCCTGGGACCTGCAAAGAACGGTCGCTACCGCGAGTGTCGCTGATCCGCAACCGGTACACCGGCTATCGAACCGGGGCGGTCTACTCTTGCATGTTCCCGCAGGGGAAACAAAAACGTTCACCGTCGCGCTGGGCTTTTATCGGACCGGGATCGTTACCAGTGGGGTTCCTGCCTCCTACCTGTACACACGCCTTTTCCCGGATATCGAAACCGTGCTGGAGTACGCCCTCGAACAAGCAAGCGAGTGGAAACGCATCTCCATGGAGCGCGACGCCGAACTGGATACCGCCCCCTTCAACGAATCCCGCCGCTTTCTTCTTGCCCACGCTACCCACTCCTACCACGGTTCCACGATGCTCCTTCATGATGAGAAGGGCGATCTGCTTCTCAGCCCTAAGGAATCCCGTCACCGCCCGCTCTGGGTGGTGAACGAAGGGGAGTACCGGATGATGAATACTTTCGACCTCACGGTGGACCATGCTTTCTGGGAGCTCAGGTATCACCCCTGGACGCTACGAAATACACTTGATCTTTTTACCGCCCGGTACCGGTATTACGACGAGTCACAGGACGCCACGGACCCATCTCGCCCGCGCTATCTCGGCGGAATCTCCTTCACACACGATATGGGGGTCGCGAATCAGTTTTCTCCGCCGGGGTTCTCCGCGTACGAACGCCCCAACCTCGATGATTGCTTCTCCTATATGACTGCGGAGCAACTGCTGAACTGGTGCCTGTCTGCCGCGCTATATGCAATTACAACCGGGGATCAATACTGGCTGGGTTTGCGGCGCGATATCTTGATCGCGTGTTTACACAGTCTGTTGCATCGTGACGGTCCGGACGGGATTCGAAACGGGATTATTGCGCTCGATTCGTCTCGCTGCGAGAACGGACAGGAAATTACCACGTATGACTCGCTGGATGCGTCGCTCGGTCAGGCACGGGCGAACGGCTATATGGCCGTAAAGACCTGGGCTGCGTATCTTGCTCTTGGACGTTGTTTTCACTGGCTCGGGCAAGGAGAAGCCGCCGCGCTTTCCGAAGAACAGGCTGCCCTCACGGCACAAGCTATCACGGGACATTTCGATTTCAAAGAACGGTATCTTCCCGCCGTTTTCGAAGAAGGAAACCCCGGTACGCTCTCGCGGATCGTCCCGGCGATAGAAGGGTTGGCGTTTCCCTATTTGTTAGGGGACCGTGACGCCGTATCCGAGGACGGGCCATTCGGTGAACTGATCTCTATTTTGCGAATTCATCTTGTCACGGTGCTGAAAAAAGGCGTTTGTATTGACAACAAGAGCGGTGGTATCAAAATCTCGTCTACGTCGCAAAACACCTGGATGAGCAAGATATTCCTGTCACAGTGGGTTGCGGAAACCGTGTTCGGGCTTCGCTTCGACGTTTCCGTAGACGCGGCCCATGCAAAGTGGCAGACGCAGGGGGATTGCCGCGATTTCGCATTCACGGATCAGGTACAAAGCGACAGCGGCAAGGACCTCGGGTCACGCTATTACCCTCGCGGCGTGACTGCGGTGCTCTGGCTTCCGAACAAATGAACTTCATCGGTAAACGTTCAACAGTCGGTTCCCGGCGGGGTGTGTCCCGTCGGTAGAGGGCATTCGGTAAGATAGATACATTTTTACTCTGCTAAATCCTTGTCACCGACCACGAAATCGGCTCGCCGTTCTCATATGGCATGACGCCGTGAAACGGGCGCGGGTCGTTGTCGAAGACCAGCGGAAGAAAATGTTTGTCGCCCGACCATTGCGGGAGCTCGCCGCTCACCAGGCGCGAGATCGGCTCCCAGGAAAGCGTTCCCTCGTGGTTCGCGTTGAGCAGTTCGCCCTCCCACGCCGTCACCAGAAACACGAACGACAGCCAGTCCTCGCCGTTCTTGCCGAAGCCGGGCCAACTCACTGTGCCACGGAACTCGACACTGGTCGCGACAACCCCTGCTTCTTCCATCAGTTCGCGCCGCAGACTGTCGCCGACATCCTCGCGACGTTCGATCTTTCCCCCCAAACCGTTGTATTTCCCGAACGCGTGATCGTCGGCGCGGGTGTTGCGGTGGATTAGCAAAACATGAGTCCGGTCCGGGGAAACGAGATAGGCGAGCGTGGCAAGAATCGGCGTGTACGGCATATTTTTATTATACCGGCTTAAAGTGCGACGAAAATTGGGTAAAGACCAGGCATAAAACTTGCACCACGACGTCAAAGCCATATGGAAGAATTGCCGCTTGCTCATATCCTGAATGTCGCCCGCGCGACTCTGGACGAAAAATACCGCGCCCGCGAAACCGCGCTGGCACATGGGCGTGCGCTGACCCGGACATGCGCGAACGCAATCCGAGCGATGCACCGGGGAGAATTCGGTGAAGCGCGTATCGCTCTCAACGGCGCACGCTCTGAAACCGCCCGCATCGCCGACGCACTTTCCGCGCACCCTGACTTGTTTTTCGCCGGCTATGTTCAGGACGCGCACAAAGAATTAGCCGAAGCTGAAAATCTATTCGCCTTGATGCGACACGAACCGTTGCCGACACCACAAAGTCTGCGAATCGAAACGGCGGCGTTTTTGAACGGTTTGGCGGAAGCCGCTTCGGAGGGACGCCGTTTTGCACTGGATCGTTTACGCCGGGGTGATGTCACCCGCGCTTCCGCGATGCTGGAGGCGATGGATGAAATCCTATCCGCACTCACGACTCTCGATTATCCCGACGCGGTCACTGGCGGGTTGCGCCGGACATGCGACGCTCTGCGCGCCGTGGTGGAACGCACTCGCGGTGATGTCACGATGGCGGCACTTCAGGAGCGACTTCTTCAGGCGATTCCCACAAATGGGACCCCGCTCCCCCTCCCAAAACTGACGACAGATAACGAATGATTGTTGCTCCTGCTAACCATTACCTGCAATCCGGCGAACAGAACAGACTCAAACCGGAGAAGAACACCGGTTCACGATGATATAATCCGACGTAAGGAAAATGACTCCTACGCCGGATCTCCGCCTGACTCTGAATAATATTGGCAAAGCCTACGGGACACGTCGCGTCCTTTCCGGGGTGAACCAAATCGTGCTGGGTGGCGAATGTCTCGCCGTTGTCGGTGCGAACGGATCCGGCAAGTCTACACTCCTGAAAATCGTCGCCGGGTTACTGCGTCCGACGCGGGGCGAGATTTCTATCGTGATAAACGGGATGAATATCGGGGACGCGAATGATCGGCGAAGAGTGATCGGCTATTGCGCTCCGGATCTGTCCCTGTACCCGGAACTCTCCGGGATGGAGAACTTGCGCTTCTTTGCCGAAGTGCGCGGTGAATCCGTACAGTCCGGGGAAATAGAAAAGCGGCTGGATGGAGTCGGACTCACAGGGCGGGGCGGGGACAGTGTGGCATCGTATTCGTCGGGAATGAAACAGCGGTTGCGTCTCGCTTTTGCCTTTCGCGGCGGCGATGTTCCCGTTTTACTGCTGGATGAACCGTCCCTCGCGCTCGATTCCGGGGGAGTCGCGCTTGTCGAGGCGATGATTCGAGACCACAAAGCACGCGGTGCCATCACGTTGCTGGCGACGAACGATGCCCGAGAGGTGGCTTGGGCGGACCACCAAATCTCGGTGGAGATCGGGAAGTGACGGCGCGGACATGGCTCCGTTCCGCGACCGCTGTTTTCGTCAAGGATATGCGCACGGAGTGGCGGTCGCGGGTCGCGGTTCTCGCGGTCGGCTTGTTCGCCCTGTGTGCCCTGACATTGATCGGACTATCACTGGCGGGAGCGAAAGCGACGCCCGAGGTGGCGGCAGGGTTGCTCTGGATATTGACTCTTTTCACCGCCGCGACGGGGCTGGGACGCGTTTTTGTGCAGGAGGAGGAGCGTGGGACCGCGCTGGCACTACGGTTGTCGGCGCCGGGTACGGCGGTATGGACCGGGAAATTCGCGGCGAACGTGCTGTTACTTTCTATGCTTGCCGCTCTGAGTACGCCGCTTTTACTTATGATTCTCGGTGTAAAAGTAGCGAACCTGCCCCTCCTTTTTTGCGTAAGTGTATTGGGTGTGCTCGGGACGGCGTCCACATTTACAACAATGGCGGCACTGGTGGCGTTGTCCTCCGCGAAAGGTGGACTCCTTGCCGCGATGTCGTTTCCCGTATTGGTGCCTTTATTTTTAGCCGCGATCCACGGGACGAAAGCCGCACTCGGCGTCGGAAACTCAAGCGGAGGATTTGCGGCCGGGGCGGGGGATATTCAGGTTCTACTCTCGTACATGGTCATTTCGGTGACGGCATCCGTAATGTTATTCGATTTTGTCTGGGGCGACTGACCCCGTTTTGTCATGAAAAGCGTACTTGCCAACAGCATACTGTTTTTGTGGTTCGCCGCCGGTCTCGGCTACGTGTTCCTGATTCTACCGCCTGCTTACGGATTCCAGGTGCCGGAGCTCGCCCGCATGGTGTCGCTCCATCTGCCGAATGCATTTGTCGCCGTTATTGCGGCGTTCGTCGCTGGCTGGTTCGCGGTGCGCTACCTGACAAAAGGGCGGCAACCGATAGACGATGTCAAATCGGCGGTCGCGGCAAGTCTTGCGGCACTGTTTTGCTTTTTGACGACGATAACTGGTTCCGTATTCGCCCAGGTGCAATGGGGTTCCTACTGGAACTGGGACCCGAAACAAATCTCTATTTTTCTGCTCCTACTGATATACGGGGCGTATTTCGTTCTCCGGGCGGGGATCGAGGACACGGAGAAACGCGCTTCTGTTTCGGCAGTCTATATGTTGTTTGCGACCGTGATGACACCGCTTTTGGGCTACATTTTGCCCAAGTTTATGCAGGGTTTGCATCCGAAGGACGCTCAGTTCGATCCGTCCTACAGGATGGCGATTTATGGCGGGATCTTGCCGGGACTGATCTGGGTGATGGTGCGAATGTACCGGCTTGCTGTTCGCGTGGAAGCCGTCCGCTTGCGGCGTGAGGCTCTGGAAACCGTATGAATCTGACGATGTTACCGTTATTGTTTGTCGCTCTACTCGTTTGGGCGGGTATTTTTGTGTTTCTGATCGGCACGGAGCGGCGCGTCGCCCGACTGGAGCGACAGGTAGAAGCGGACGAGACTCGCTCGAAGGGAATCAACTTATGAAACCGGCGGCGATTGTTGGCTTACTGATTATTCTATCCGCGCTCGCATTCGGCGCAAAAGCGTTCGTGACGAACCTGACGCCATACCTGACCTTCGCGCAAGCGCGGCAAACTCAAAATGGCACGGTGCAGATTATGGGACCGCTCGACAAATCCAGCATTCAATCGAACGCAGACGGGTTGCGTTTCGTGATCACTTCGAAAGACAACTCCCAGGATCGGATGCCGGTGATTTTCAAGGAGTCCATGCCCTCGAACTTCCACCTCGCGATTGAGGTGACTGCAATTGGTCGCTATACACCGGGGACGACACCGAATAGCGGGGTGTTTCATGCGGACAAGTTGCTCGTGAAATGTCCGTCGAAGTATCAAGGCACCGAAACCAAAGAATACGGGGCGAAGTGACGATGCTGACCTACCCGTCCGGGTAAGCGTCTGGATAGAAACAACGTTATGATTTTAGGCTACGTTTTATTATGGCTCGCGCTGGCGTCCACCGTGATTGCTAATGTGCTCTTCACCGTGGCGAAGAAACCGGGTAACGATGGTGTTTTCAAAGCGGCACGCGGCTTCGCCGTGCTGGCGGCGGCATCCGTCGTTGCGGCGTCGGGCGCACTCATTTACCTGATCGCTGGTCATCACTTCGAGATCGGCTACGTCGCTGAGTATTCCGCGCGGCGTTCGAACCAATGGTACTTGCTCGCGGCGTTCTGGGGCGGACAGGAAGGCAGTCTTCTGCTGTGGGGCTTCTGGACGACGATACTAGGTGCCGTGCTGGCGTTTCGCGCCGGGGATAAAACCAGCCGCGTTTGGCCCATCTGGGGGATCGTGCAGGTATTCTTGCTCGGGCTGATTCTGCTCAAGTGCCCGTTCGCGCTCGGTAAAGGACCGATCCCGGACGATGGACGGGGATTGAACCCACTCCTCGAAAATATGTGGATGGTGATCCATCCGCCGATCCTCTTTCTCGGTTTCGCCTCGACACTCGCGCCGTTTGTCTGGACGGTCTACGGTCTGGTGTACCACGACTGGGACGGCTGGGCGAAATCGGTCTTCTCGTGGATTCTATTTTCGTTCGCGTGGCTCGGTTTCGGTTTGTCGCTCGGCGGATACTGGGCTTATGAAACGCTCGGATGGGGTGGATTCTGGGCATGGGACCCGGTCGAAAACTCGTCTCTAGTCCCCTGGCTTTTCCTGACCGCGATCCTGCACGGCATCCCGCTCCAGCTCAAGAACGGTGGCTACAAGGTATCCAACCTTTTGCTTGGCTTCCTGCCGTTCGCCACGATGTTCTACGGCACGTTCCTGACACGCACGGGCGTCCTGACTGACTTTTCGGTTCACTCCTTCTCGTCGCTCGGCAAAGATGGCTACTACATTTTGTTGAGTGGGGTATTGTTGGCATTCCTCGTGCCGCTCGGTCTGCTCCTGTGGAACTTCCAGAACATTCCGAAACCACCCGCCTATGAGCGCGTCGAAACCCGTGAGTTCGGCTATTTCCTCGCCTCTATGACGCTGGGACTGATCGGGTTGATCGTGGCAATCGGTATGTCCGCGCCGTTGATTACCAAACTATGGATGGAAAAAGGTGCCGGCGCGGAACAAACCTTCTACAACCAGGCGACGTATCCGCTGGCGATACTTTTCACCGTGGCGATGGCGGTAACGCCGTACCTCTCCTGGAAGGCAGCGCAGAAAGACGCCGCTCTGGAGATGGACGGAGTACGTAAGCGATTGATCGCACCCTATGCCGGGGCGATCCTGCTGACGATTGTCGCCGCCGGATGCGCGTGGTATCTCGGATTGCGACGACCCTATCAGATTCTTTTGTTTGCAACCTCGATCTTCTCGGTGCTCGCGAACGTAGTTCTTCTCTTGCCGCGGCTGAAGCATCGGTCGAGCCGAAAAACGGTCGGCGGATTTGTCGCGCATATCGGCGTCGGTTTGACGCTGGTCGGCGTCTGCTCCCTGATTGTCTTCTCCAAGCAAACGCAACGGGTGATGCTGATCAAGAACTTTCCAGTCGAGGTAATGGGCTTCAAATTGACTTATCTCGGAAACACGTCGCAACCGTATGATCGCGAAAACAACGCCCTTCGGGTGCGTATCGAAAAGGACGGGCGTGTGTGGGAAGGGCGGCCGCGCTTCTACTACGCCCAGTGGGCAAACCGCGATACCGTCTTCGCGAACCCTCCGGCAATCCTGCCCAGCGTATATAACATGAACAGCGTCAACGATCTGCCGAAGATGTTGCCGTGGAACAATCCGTTCCCGTTAGGTGACCTGTACCTCGCGTTCTCCGAGGGTCCGTTCTCGATGGGCGATGGGAAAGACCGACCGCTCCACCCGAACGCGGGCTTCACGCTCAAAAACGGTGGCTTGCAAACATTCGAGCAGGATGGTTATTCGTTCGCACTCCTGTCATTCACGATGGACAAAGCCGCGATGGAAGCAGTTCGCACCGGGAATGAGAAAGCGATGAAAGAGCTGCCGAAAATCACGTTCACCGCACAGGTCGGCGTGATGTACGGCAAAGAGGGCGAAATGGTCGAACCCCACTTCGTTCTGGAGCAAAAGACCGGGGCGCGTTATTCTCACCCGGTACAGATACCCGGACCGAAGGGCGAGAAAGTGATGCTCAACCTCGTTCCCCCGAGCGATGAACAATGGCAATCCGCCGACCCGTTCGCGGCAGTGAACTTCCAGACGATTAACGTCCCCGATGTAACCGAGCATATTTACGTGGACATCTCGACTAAACCGCTAATCAGCCTGGTCTGGATCGGGTCCCTTCTCTATACACTGGGTGGCTTTGTCGCCTACCGTCGTCGGGCGATTGAGCAGGGGATCATAGATCCCGAAAAGAAAACAACTCCTGCCACTCCCAAGTAGCAGACGAATCCTATAAAGAAAAAACCGGGCTGGTACAATTTGCACCAGCCCGGTTTTCTTGGTGATTTGTTAAACTTCGTCTCAGATCGCCCCGCGCTGAATGAGCAGTTCGGCGATCTGGTAGCCATTCAACGCCGCCCCTTTGAGGATCTGATCTCCTGCAACGAACAGGTCTATTGCACGGGGGTGCGACAAATCTTCACGGATTCGCCCGACGAAAACATCGTCTTTTCCCGAAGCATCCAGCGGCATCGGGAACGTATTTCCGGCGCGGTCATCTACCACGGTAACGCCGGGGAATGCCGCAAGGGCTTCGCGTGCTGCTTGCACGGTGGGGCGTTCGCCCGCGAACTCAATGTTAATGCTTTCACTGTGCGCGCGGAGAATGGGGACGCGGATACAGGTAGCCGTGATAGCAAGATTCGGTTCGTGCAGGATTTTGCGTGTTTCCTTGACCATTTTCAACTCTTCCTCGTTATAGCCGGTGTCGTTTATCGCTGTATTGTGCGAAAACAGATTGAATGCGATCTGATGCGGAAACACATTTTTCGTAACCGTCTCGCCCGCCAGAAAGGCGCGGGACTGGTCTTCCAACTCCTGCATCGCCGAGGCTCCCGCGCCGGAAGCGGCTTGATATGTCGAAACGACCACACGGCGCACCGGCGATAAGCGATGGAGCGGAGTGAGTGCCATCAAGAGAATTATAGTCGAGCAATTCGGGTTGGCGATGATGCCGCGGTGCGTGAGGACATCGTCCGGGTTGACTTCCGGGATGACCAGTGGCACTTCTGGATCCATACGAAACGCCGACGAATTGTCAATCACCACCGTGCCCGACTCGGCGGCGGCAGGTCCGAACTTTTTGCTTTGACTACCCCCCGCGCTGAAGAATGCGATTTGCGTATCCCGGAACGATTCCGTGGTCAGCTCGTCGACGGGCAGGTCTGTCCCTTTGAAGCGAATCGTTTTGCCAACAGATCGTGCCGACGCCAGCAGTTTCAGGGACGCAAGAGGAAAATCGCGCTCCTCCAGAAGACGTAGAAATTCCGCGCCAACGGCACCGGTCGCACCGGCAATGGCTACATGGTAGGTTTTCATAACAAATTTCCTAGTTTGCATCAGTACGCAAATGATTTCCTACTGCCTCGGCAAGGAAATCAAGGGTGATCGCGGGCAGGTCCGGGGACGCGAGCGAAACAATCGCTCCCGAACCGTTTAGTGCGCCGAAATCGCGCAGGTGCAGGATAATCGGTTTATCGCGAATTACGAGTTGTTGCAAGGCAAGCGCGAGTGATTCGGCGCGGGTGTCGCCCGGTTTGAAGTCATCGAGTTGCAACTGAATATTCACCGGATCGTTGGATTCAGACTGCATCTCCAGAATACGTTCGGTCAAAGTTTCCGGCGAGTCCTCGTCCCGGAGTGTGACCGCATCGTCCAGCGGCGGTGCGTTCGGAGGAGTGACGATCAGACAGGGGTGCATCTGAATCGCGTCTCCGTCCTGCGTTATGGCGCACACGAATATCAGTAGCTTTTGGGTTTCGGGACGACTACGTAGTGAATGTAATAGCCCGAAAACATTCAATTTGGCTGCTGCAAGATTTAGCAAAACGGCATCGGGGTGCAGATCACGCGCACGGCGTGTTGCCTCAGCGTAGTTTACCGCTCCGCTTGTCACATAGTTCAGCCCGCGAAACAGTCCCGTCACGCGATGTAGCAGAGAAGTATCTTCGTCGGTGATCAGCAATAACGCTCGCGAAACCGCCGATCCGGTACCGTGCGTGGGAAAGTCAGGAATCATGGTTTCCATTTTCAAGGTAGGTTCGGATTCGGTCTCATTTTGTGCGGCAGGGAGGGTGAAATAGAAACGACTGCCCTTTCCGGTATCGCTTTCGACGCGGATCGTTCCGTGCATGCGTTCCAGAATCGCCTTCGTGATCGCGAGCCCTAAACCGGTCCCACCGACCTCACGTGTCGTACTGTTATCCGCCCGGAAGAACTTTTGAAACAACCGATTTTGGTCTTCTTCGTTGATCCCGATACCTGTGTCAGCGATACAAGTGGTGATGATGCTGTTTTCTTGTTCGATACTGACGGAGATACTGCCCCCCGCAGGAGTATATTTGATCGCGTTCGAGAGCAGATTGACGAGGACTTGCATAATCCGGTCGCGATCCCCGCGTACTGGGGGAAGTGGAGCGGCGACGGGCTCCATCCGCAGCGACACCCCGCGTGCATCGGCTTGATTGAGCATCATTCGAATCGATTCACGCACGACGGACAGAAATTCGACCGTCTCGTGGCGTACTGAAATACGCCCGGACTCGATACGGGAAATGTCGAGCATGTCGTTGATCAGATCGGTAAGGCGGCGAGTGCTTGCCTGAACCATGCCGAGAAATTCGGTTTGGACCGGGTTCAAATCTCCCGTCTTGCCAGAAATCATCAGGTCTACATACCCCTTGATTGCAGTCAGCGGAGTCCGTAGTTCATGCGAAACTGTAGAAACAAACTCCGTCTTCATCCGATCCACTATGGTTTCGCGGGTGACATCGCGGAAGACGAAAATGCGTCCGATGATCTCCGCGTCTGTCGGTATCTCGGCGGTGATATTGTCATCACTGCGCACCGGGGCGGTATAGATCCTCAACGTCCGCGGCATCGGTTCGATAATATCCATCGTTTCGTCGCCGACCGCCTCCCAATCGGCGTTCCAATCCCGAAACTGTTCTTTAGCGAACGCCTTGTTTTTGAACCGATCCATAAAGAGTGGCGCGGCATCGGTAAACGTCTGGTCGCGAATGATTTCTGCGTTCACCCCGAAAAGTAGAGCAAACCGGTCGTTCACGAGCGAAAAGCCCTCTGCCCGGTCCATAAGAACGATGCCGTCATTCGTCGCATTCAACACCGCCTCAATCCGGCGACCGACCGAAGCAAATGCCTCGCTCTGCGCCCTCAGGATCGCTTCCCGTTCCCCGATACTTTGCGCCATGCGCGAAAGGGCTTGCGCAAGGTCCCCGATCTCGTCGTCGTCATAAGGATAGTCGTCCAGCAGAAGACGAGTCATATCACCTCGTTCTACCTC
This sequence comes from Armatimonadota bacterium, assembly GCA_014381035.1. Next base: position 7,863 of record JACMIS010000855.1, on the reverse strand, counting down.
CTCTGTTGCGATCCGTAACTCTTCAATGGGTTTGGTGATCGCCACGGTAAAGGAACGCGCCAGAAAAACCGCGATCAGGATGGCGACCGTCGGGATCGCAACCGTGATTAAAACGCTCCATCGCTCACTTGCTTGAGCACGGATCAACTGTTGTTCGCGGTATGCCTCGGCGACGTTGACGAGACGATCCATTGTCTTGTCGACCCCTTGAAAACCGTTCTCGGAGCGGTTAGCGGCGGCACGACTGACTCCCGGACTGCGGGGAAATAACGCTCTGTCTGCGGCGGCGAATTCCGGAATCGCGAACTTCGTGTACCAGCGACGATATGTGGCATCCGCAAGCTTTAATTGCCCCTCAAGGTTGCCGTTTTGCTTGTTTTTGACAAAATCCTGCATCCGCCGGATTCGCTGTCGGTACTCATCGCGGGAACTGCCAAATCGCTGTCTAAAACTAACGTCACCATATATTAGATAACCGCCCAGGTCGTTCTCGCTGTTTGCCGCGGACCGCCGTAACGCATAGGCGTCATCCACGAAGCTTGCCGTCTGGGCATAATCGCGGACAACACGCCCCAGCACCGACGTCAGGAGATATGGCAGTACCAGCCCTGCGACCAGAAAAAAAGCCAGCGGCAACAAATAGCCGAGGAAAATACGGACCGCAATTCGCCGTGAGCGAAGAACGGGGCGTGTACCCGCGGAAGGTTTCGGATCAACCGTTTCCTCTGTCTCCCCGTGCTGCGCGACCGGCGGTACGCTCACAACAGATTTTCCAACCCGACGACAAGACCGGACAAAGTGCGCGCTCTGCGAATCGCAAGCAAGACCCCCGGCATAAACGAGGTGCGATCCGTACTGTCATGACGCAAGGAAAGGCGTTGCCCGAGCGCACCGAAAATGACCTCTTGCGAGGCGACATAGCCGGTAAGACGAACGGAATGGATCGGCACCCCCGCCACTGTACCGCCTCTTGCACCGGGAGCCGTCTCGAACGCGCCGCCGGGCGTACCTTTCGCAACCACCCCGGATTCATTACGGGCTTGCGCGATCATCTCCGCCGTCCGGGATGCCGTGCCGGACGGGGCATCCAATTTCCGCTCGTGGTGCATTTCGATGATCTCGACATCCGGCATATAGCGCGCGGCTTCCGCAGCGAAGCGCATCATGAGCACGGCACCGAGAGCGAAGTTTGGCGCGATCAGCGCGGGTGTTTCATACCGTTCGCAAAGCGCGGCGATCTCGTCCCGGCCACCCCCGCTAATTCCGGTCGTTCCGATCAGGGGAATCACACGCCCCGAAAGCGCAGCGCGAACGTTCTCCATCACGCTTTCGGGAACGGAAAATTCAACGAGAATGTCGGGGCGCGTTTCTGCAAGCAAGCGGTTTAGGTCGTCGCCTCGGTGAAGTTCGGCAACAAGAATCATGTCGGGTGCGGCTTGGACGGCGCGAACCGTTTCGCTACCCATGCGCCCCTTTGCTCCGGCAACGGCGACGCGTAACGGTTTGTCTGGTGTGTCCTGCATTGCTAATTGTTATACCGCAACCGGTGAAAACAAAAAAGCAACGCCGGTTATTTATCGTAGACGCGGGTCACAAACGTCACCACGGCGGGTTGACCGGAGCGGTTCATCGTGAGCCAGGCCCGGTACGTTCCTGCTTTCGGAAAACGCACCGGGAACGATAGCGTATTGGAGCCGGATCGTCCGTTGCGCGGGTCGCGGGAGTCGGGAACCGAATGAAGGAACGTTTTTCCGTCGCGCTCGGCAAAATACAGGTGGGCAAGGGCAGAATCCAGGACTTGTAAATCAGAAAGCGGGTTGCCTTGTCCATCTTCCAGTTGCAATGGCACCGTCATCGTCTCCCGGGCGATAAAACGGGTCGGGCGCGAGAAACGCAAATTGACCCCGTTCTGCCGGATAATGGGGGCGATCTGCGCCATCATCGGCTCGGGCAATGCTTTCGCGCCGGGAATCGTCATCCGGGTGGTCAGCATCTGGATTCCCTGATCCTTCGGTGCCACTTCCGCGAAAAGTCGCCACGAGCCGCCCGCGGGAAAGTTATAGTCCAAAAGAAAAACGCCGTCGTCTTTGGAGTTGGGCGCGGCTGAAATCGGTATCGGTTTCTCACGCCGCATATCGCCCGTGTCTTCCCGCACAACGTATAGATGGAACGGGGCATTGTAAAGCGATTCAAACTCGGTGACGCGTTTCTTTGTGGCGTTATCCATCACAGAAAGGCGCAATTGCACCAGTTCACCGGGGAGCGGTTGCGAAGGGGTTGCTTCAACCGTCAACGAGTAGTTCGCGCTCCGTTCCTTTTCCTTGTCGGCAACGGATACGACACGGACCGGGTTGAACGACACGGAAACCGGCTCAGTGGCGGCTCCGCCCGAAGGTGCCACGGCTACCGTCACCGTATACGTTCCTGCCTCCGGAAACTTTGCTACTATGGAGTATTCCCCGGCGACGCCATCGGGATTCGCGCTCAGAACGATGGCGTTTCCACCGCTGTCCGGTTTCGCCGATGCGTTTATCCGGGCGAACGGCACCGTCTGCTTTTTGCCGTCCGCGCCGCCGACTTCGAGGCGAAGGTATAGAATCGCTTCCGCATTGGCGACGATAGCGTATTGCGGCATCCGTAACGTGATTGTGAATCCGTCCTTTTCCTGACGCATTACACGGGGTTCGGCAATAGTCTGAGCATGTGCTAAGCCACAGAGCGAGGATAGGGCAAGTGCCGCGGATGCGGTGAGCAGTTGACGACGAGAAAAGACAGTAACGTGCATTATTTTATTTAGACGCGGAAGATCGGGTTTCGCTTCACCGGGGATTGCGTAACTTGTAAGAGACAAGAAATGCAACCACGGCAAGTCCAACACAACCACCGATGATCAACATCTGGTCGCGCCTATCCTGTTCCGACATATTATAGTTCAGCGGGCGATGCCCGGTGTGATGGGAATGCCATCGGTGCCTTGATCTGTGCCCGCGATATTTGGCGAAAGCGGGAGTCGTAATAATAAACAGGGCAGAGGTCATCGTGATGATCAACGCGATACGGAAAGAAATAAAGATTGCTTTGTGCATGGGTATTCGACACGGATCGCAACCGGATGGTTACTTCCCTGTGTCATAATTCACGACGCATCCGAATATTCGCGCGATTGTATTCCTCGCCGTCTTCCAGCGGCACCTCGACAAACCCATGCCTTCGATATAACTGAATCGCGGTTTCCAGGCGAGTGTTGGACACCAGTTCCAGCGCGACCGCCCCGGCGTTCTTTGCATACATAATCGCGGCATCTAGCAGTAGTTTACCGTAGCCTTTCCCGCGATACACTTCGTCCACGGTCATTTTCGCTACTTCATATAGATCCCCGTGTTTCGCGAGTGCAACCGTGCCAACAACCACGTCGGTGTCGGTCACCAGGAATAGTACCTGACCTCCCGGCGCGACGAAATGCCGGTACGGATCCCCGAGTTCTTTCTCATCGCTCGGCTCCACAACGAAATATCGCGATACCCAAGCCCGGTTCAGTCGGTCAAAATCCGCGCGATATTTATCGTCATACGAAACTATCGAAACCGGTATCGTCATGCCGCCTCTACCGGATTGGATAACGTACCTATGCCCTCCACCACGACGGAAACAATATCCCCGGGAACTATCGCGCCGATGCCGGATGGGGTTCCGGTCGCGATCACATCGCCGGGTTCCAACGCAAAGAAGCGAGACAGATACGCGATCAGGAAGGGGATACGAAACACCATACTCGCCGTCGTGTCGTCCTGTTTCGGTTCGCCGTTGACAGTCAGCGAGATTCGCAGATCGTGCGGGTCGGGAACCTCGTCCGGAGTGATCAGATACGGACCCATCGGTCCGAATGTATCCAGCGACTTCGAGAGAAACCAGGGATGGTTTGACGATTGCGCTTTTTTCTGCATCGTGCGTGCCGTGACATCATTGAACACCGTATAACCCGCAACATGGGACATTGCGTCCGCTTCCACGATATTCTTTCCGCCAGAGCCAAGCACGACCATCAATTCCGCTTCAAAATCAACGCGCCCGATCCCCTCGGGAATCCGAATTGCCTCATCCGGTGCTATCACCGACTGTGACGCTTTCAGGAACACAATCGGTTCCTCGGTAACACTCGCACCTTGCTCTTTGGCATGTTCGGCATAATTCCGTCCGATAGCGAGAATGCGGTTCGGACGGGGCAATGGTGCCAGCAACCGGGACGCCGACGGCACGATTGCTTGCTCGGTATCGCCGCTCATGGTCAGGGACGCTATGGCGTTCGACACGGCGTTGGCAAGCGCCGTTCCGTCTGCGGCGGCATCTAAAACCGTGCCCGGAACTGGAATCCCTGCTCCCGACAGAGCAAGGAGACGGGGTATACTATACAGATTTCCGTCGGTGTGTGCCATCGCAACGGTGCGGACACCGTCAATTTCGAGGTAAGCAATTTTCATCTACAAATTCTTGTATTTCTCGAGGCGGATCAGAAACCGCTCCGTGGCGTGGGCGAGGGACGTGTATGGGGCTTCGGCGAGACGCTCCTCCCCGCCGAAAACGAACGTCGGGACGTGCCGAATCCCGGCGGCATAGGCATCGTCGTCGAAGCCCAAAATATTTTCGGCATACTGTTCGGACGCTACCGATTCCCGCATCGGAGAAGCGGGGACACCGACCGACTCGGCGATTTGCGCTAATATCGCACGGTCCGCCACATCTGCCTGACGTTCCCAGTACGCCCGGTAGATGGCGGCGATAAACGCATTGGCTGTTTCCGCGCTATGCTCCACAGCAACATATTCCGATGCAAGCAGGGCAGAGTGCATATCGGCGAAATGTGGTCGCGGTGTCGGCATAGCAATGCCCTCGGCTTCCACAAACAGATCGAAACGTGTTTTCGGCGCGGGCGGGGCATCGGGGTCGACTGATTTGGGCGGAGCAGGCTTGTGATTCAAAGCCGGAGGAAACAGTTCCGCGCCGCGCCAGTCGAAAGTAACCCCGAACTCGGCTTTTAATTTTTCCGCTTGAACCCATGCCACCCAGCACCAGGGACAGAGAAAGTCATGCCAGAGCGTGATGGTGGTAAGCGTACCGAGGTGCGCGCCGAGCGCGGAGACGACGCGAGACTCCGGTAGGTTAAGGCGTGCAGGCGAAATATTCATGTCACTATTGTACCCCCACTGCTTTTTTTGAGCGAATCACGATCTCCGGTGGCGAGCTGCGAAAGTGTTGTAGCAGGATATATACGAATTTCCTTGACATGGTCAGGCTCGGGTCGTAACATTTACTTCAGATTCAAAACTTTCTCAAAGGAAATATTCACGAATGAAAGTGTTGGTTACGGGCGCGGCAGGTAACGCGGGGCAGGCGATCTGCGCGGCACTAGTTGGAAGCGGGCAGGAGATACGTATGGCGGATGTCGTCCTGCCCCCTCGGGAGTGCCTGGAAAGGGGCGAATTTATCCGCTACGATACCCGCACTCCGGAAGACGCCCGCCGCGCAGTAGATGGGATGGACGCGGTGATTCATCTCGCCGCGTGGCACTGCGCCCATGTCCCGCCGGTCAGCGATGCCACCATTTTCGACGTGAACGTGAACGGCACATTTCATCTGCTGCAAGCCTGTCGCGAACACAAGGTGCGGTCGTTCGTCTGGGCGTCCTCGATGGCATATGGATGGGGGTCTGTTTACGGTGCTACGAAAGTAATCGGCGAGGATCTATGCCGCATGTACCACGAGACGACCGGTGCCTCCGTTGCGATGCTCCGCTACCATGACTTCGTTCCCAAGTCGTATCTAGCCTTCGGTGCGAAACTGCTCCGCAACGCCGTGGACCGGCGCGATGTAGCCGACGCGACGATTGCCGCTCTTCACGGAGCCGCCGAGCAGAAGTTCGGTCTGTTCCGAACCATCGTCCATTCGAACCATCACATGCCCGAGACGGTCCGTGCCGATTTCAAAAGTTTGGGACCTGACTGGTGCGAATCCATCGTCCCCAGCGGGGCGGCACTATTGAAGAAGTACGCTATCGAATTGCCGGAACAAGTAGAACAACATGACTTGAGCGAGGCGAAGACTCTTCTGTACTGGGAGCCGCGATGGGGGTTCCCCCAGTTTCTGGAGGATCTGAAAACGCGGGACGCACGTGGCGAGGACATACATTCCCTGTGGACGCCGTCCGATTTATCTACCGTGACAACATCCGCAGTGTTGGGATAAGGGAATCTTACGCCTGTCCGTCTAAGGGGCGGCGGCTTCTATCTCGTCCGGTTCCCAGCCATCGTGGTGGATCGGTCCCGGAGGGGTCGGCGGGGGGCTTTTCCCTTCAATCGTGGACAGCCGCGATTTCAGGTCGCTGATTTCCGTGAGCAGGCGCTGGATCAATTCCCCTTGCGGGTCGAGGGCGTTCAACTCGGCGTCCATCACGACTGGGCGCGACGGGGGGAGGGGAATCGGCTTCGGTTCCGGCGACGGACGGCTCACGTACTTGTCGCCGATCTTTACTACCTTGCCGGGAATACCGACAACGGTTGCTTCGGGCGGAACGTCTTTGGTCACGACGGCGTTCGCGCCGATTCGGGCGTTATCCCCGATCAGGATCGCGCCGATCACTTTCGCGCCCATACCGATCAACACATTATTTCCGATAGTCGGGTGACGCTTCTCCTTGTGCAAGGAAGTACCGCCCAGTGTCACCGCGTGGTACATCAACACGTCGTCGCCGATCTCCGCCGTTTCCCCGATCACGACGCCCATTCCGTGGTCAATAAAGAAGCGGCGCCCGATTGTCGCGCCGGGGTGAATCTCTATACCGGTGCAAAAACGAGTCCATTGCGACAAGAGTCGGGCGAGCGTCTTGCCGTGATGTTTCCAGAGCCAGTGCGCCACGCGATGTGATAAAACCGCCCATAACCCCGCGTAGGAAAGCACTTCCCAAACATTGCGTGCGGCGGGGTCCTTGCGGAAAACGGTCTGTATATCTTCACGAAATCGGGCAAACATTTCTGTATCTAAGAATCCTTTGGCACCGTCGTCGCACATCTGGTTTACCGACGCCGTTTTTAGTGTAGCATGATGCGCGAAACATCGGCAAAAAAGGTACAGGGTTTATACCGGAATAGTTCGCCCTTTCGACAAAAAAAGTCCCGCCGGTTTCGGGCGGGACTTTTTGGAGTCGAACACGTCAGGCTTGCGCTTCGTTCAGGTGTGAGTATTGCTCCGCTTGCTCCCCGACACCATCCTGCTTCGCCCAGTGATTGCACGCGGAGGAACCGCTGACGATCAAAGCATAATCCTTGAGTTGCGGTTGCACACATAAGCCGACCATCTTTATTTCGTCCTGCGGGCGCGGTGTTTCCACTTGCCAGTAGGAGCAGGTGATGCACGCGCCGACTTTCTGAGCCATCGGCAAGTCCTGCATCTGTTTCGCTTGGTTGTAATGATTGTATGCGGGCATAATTCGGTTTCCTTTTCTTCAATGAAGCGGCGACACTGCCACCGGGCTTCGTTATGATTTACTTGACACCGATTTTGTACCCGTATCTCCGGACGATAAACCGCGCACCTACCGGAATCGGGACGGCGGCGGTCATGGTTCTAATAATCGTCATCATCGAAGCGGCGACCGAACCCTGCGCTACGGTTGCGGAACCCGATAGATTCGTCGCCGGAAGATGCCATCATATCCGCCATATCCTCGGGATTTTTCGCCTTTTTCAGGTACTTGCGCAATGTTTCCACCTGCTCACCGACTGCATTATAATACGCTTGATCCAGCGTCGTGTGTCCCTCATGCGCCAATTGGAGCATGGCGGCTAAGAACGCTTCCTTCAAAAACGCGGG